>WRNL01000006.1 GCA_009776625.1 Methanomassiliicoccaceae archaeon
CATGGGCGCGGCCGGCCGTGTAAAGAGCAGGGGTTTGGGGGAGACCTCACATGTACTCTTCGCAGGGGTACCTGAGCCCTGTGAGTATCGACCCCTCCCATTGCTCCAGCTTGCCCGGGTTCAGGATGTTGTTGGGATCCATCGCCTTCTTTATGGCGATTATGGAGGAGAGCTCCGACGCCCTCTCCCTCATGTACTTGGGGGCCTTCGCTATCCCGACGCCGTGCTCGCCGGTGACCGTCCCGCCGAGGTCTATGCAGACGTCGAATATCTCGTCGGTGGCCTTGACCGCCCGGTCCCACTCGTCGGCGTCCGTGGGGTTTATGAGTATCTTGGTGTGGAGGTTGCCGTCGCCCGCATGGCCGTAGGTGGCGATAGTCACCCTGTACTTGTCCGCTATCTCCTGGAACGACTTCACGGCCTCCGGCACGTTCGAGATCGGGACGCCCATGTCGTCCGCCAGCGACACGGAGGAGTACCCCGGCTTCAGCGCCGACAGCGCCGCCATGATGGACTTCCTCGCATCCGTCCAGGCGTCGATCTGCTTCTGGTCGTGGGAAGGGGTGATCGTCACCGCTCCCGCCTCCGTGGCGATCTCCTCAATTATCTTCAGGTCCCTGTTAACGACCTCGTCGGTCTCCCCGTCCGCCTCGAATATGCACAGCGCCTCGCAGTCCGGCACTGGGTTCCCCCTGGCCTTGTTGACCGCCTTTATGCTGATGCTGTCCATGAGCTCGCAGGATGCCGGGATCATGGGCTTGGCTATGAGCTTCGCGATGCAGTTACCCGCATCGTGTATGCTGTTGAAGGTGCACAGGCAGTAGGCGGACTTCTTCGGCTTGGTCGTCAGCTTTAGCGTTATCTCCGTGATTATACCCAGCGTCCCCTCGGAGCCGCACATGAGCCTCGCCAGCTGGTACCCGGAGGAGTCCTTGATCGTCCTCGTGCCGGCGCGCACTATCTCGCCGTCGGCCTTGACGTACGTCAGGCCGAGGACGTAGTCCCTCGTCGCGCCGTACTTGACCGCCCTCATGCCGGACGCGTTGAGCGCGACCATGCCCCCCAGCTGGCATGCCTCGGCTGACCCGGGCGCGGGGGGGAAGAAGAACCCGTGGGGGGCGAGAGCGTCGTTGAGGTCGTTGTAGTTTATCCCTGGCTCGACATCGACCCAGAGGTCCGCCACGCTGATCTTCTTGACCTTGTTCATCCTCTGCATGGCCATCACTATCCCGCCCTTTATCGGCACCGCGGACCCGCACAGCCCCGTGCCCGCGCCCCTAGGCACCACCGGGATCCTCTCCCTGTTGGCGATCTTCATTATCTCCGAGACCTGCTCGGTCGTCCTCGGCTGGATCACTATCTCTGGGCTGTTGTGGAAGATCGACGCGTCGAAACCGTAGGTGTAAAGGTCGGCGGGCTTCGTGGAGTACCCCTCCTTGCCTACGATCTTCTCGATGCTGTCTATTATTCTCTGCTCCATTTGAACACCGACAGCCCACATCCATCTAATGGGTTATAAAACATTCACACGTACTTTGGAGCAGTCCAGACATGGCGGGGAAATAAACTTTTAAACATTGAGTGAATCGCGTCCGCATGAAAACGAACATCGTCCTGCTGGGCCCGCCAGGGTCGGGCAAAGGCACCCAAGGCGAGATGCTCAGCCGCGAGCTGGGGTACGTCAGGCTATCCACCGGCGACATGCTGAGGGAGGCCAAGAGGGACGGGACGCCGCTGGGGCTTCAAGCGAAAGAGTACATGGACTGCGGCGCGCTCGTCCCGAACGAGCTTATAATCGACCTTATGATGGAGAGGATCGAGGAACTTGGGGAGGGGGCGCCGGTCGTGTTC
This sequence comes from Methanomassiliicoccaceae archaeon, assembly GCA_009776625.1. Lineage (GTDB taxonomy): Archaea > Thermoplasmatota > Thermoplasmata > Methanomassiliicoccales > Methanomethylophilaceae > Methanoplasma. The sequence continues at coordinate 1,852 of WRNL01000006.1, forward strand.
GACGGCTTCCCCCGGACCGTCGAGCAGGCCGACGCGCTCGGCGACGAAGTGGACGTGGACCTCGCCCTGAACCTCGACGTGGATGACGCGGAGCTGGTCAACAGGGTCACGAGGAGGCGCTCCTGCCCCAAGTGCAACGCCGTCTACCACCTCGACTTCAACCCGCCTGCGAAACCAGACGCCTGCGACAAGTGCGGCTCGGCGCTCTACCAGAGGGACGACGACAAGGAGGCGACGTTCGTCAACAGGCTGGCGACATACCGAGAGAACACCCTCCCCCTCATCGAGTACTACGAGAGGAGGGGGAACCTCCGGACTATCAAAGGCACGGGGGACATCGGCGAGATATTCGAGAAGGTCAAGGATGCCGTCCTCTGAACACAGAAAAATATTAAAGGGAAGCTGTGTTGGGGAGGTTCACAGCCTCGTGGTGTAGCGGTCAATCATGCGGGACTCTGGATCCTGCGACCACAGTTCGAATCTGTGCGAGGCTACCATACCTATCTGAGACGTTCGTTTTTTCCTCAACCCAATGCGAGAATTGCGAAAGCCGTCCGAGCTCTTGATTCAAAAGTTACAGAAAGAATAGCAAGAAATATAAAGGACGCGCACGGTGAATGACAAGGGCATTGCCCTGTTCGTCGAGTGCACCCTATGGCTCCCTCATGGGCGTCGCGAGGAGAGACACCTCGAGGGGCGAATGGCGTGCGAGGGGTCATACGGAGCTACCTCAATGTAGCGTGTGGGAGTGGAGTTATGGATGCTAAGAATAACGGGGAAAGGGGGAAACCGATACTGAGGGATAATGACGTGAGAGAGATCGTTGCCGCCCTTAAATACATACCACTTGGCACAGGCGATCCTTTGAAGAGGATGAGGGAGAAAAACGGACATTACCGCGCCGCCGTGGAGTTGACGTGCCCTTCATATGACCTCAGCATGCGGCTCCGCAGGGCGGTCGACGACGACCTCGATTTCTCAGTGCTGCTCATATATACCGACAGTCGCGGCAGCGACTACATCATCAGAAGGTATAACGGGGATCATGGGAAACATACGGATCCCTTCACAGGGGACATAATACGTGGGCCTCACATCCACAAGATAACGGAGAGGTGTCAACGCACCTTGCATAAGGCAGAGGGGTATGCGGAACCCACCACTGAATACCATACATTGCCACAGGCAACCAGGGTATTTATGAGGGATATGAACATAAGCTACGAAGAGGGGAAAGGGGTTACAACGCTTGAAAGGTTCGGTGTCGAGCTATGAATAGAGACCAGATATTAGAGGTGATCCAAAAATCCGTCTGTTCCGGGGTAGAGATAGAGGAGAAGGGGATAGATCGGTATGTGGTACACACCGATTTCACCTATCCGGACGGTGACGAGATCCGCATCATCCTGAAAAAGCAAGACGGCCAATGGATTTTCACCGATGAGGGGCACACTCTGATGTGGCTTTCATATGAGGACCTCTATATCACCGCAGAGTCAAAGAGGAGCGACCTGCTGGCACGCACCCTGGCATACAACCATGCCGAAATTGTCGACGGCAGGATTTGTGTCAAATTCAAAGAGAGCGAGATACGCGGCGCCATACACTCGATGATACAGGCGATAATACAGATTGCAGACTTGATCTACACCACCCGAGAGAATATCAGAGGCACATTCGTCGAAGATATGCATGCGAGTTTCACCGCTTGTCTCAAGGAAATAGGCAAAGAGAGGAAATCCGAGACGAACAAGATCATCAAGAACAAGGCTGGCGAGCCGTACAACGTCGACATTTATATAGAGGCAACCGAGCCGATCCTGGTCTTCGCTGTGAACAGCAAGGACCGGTGCCAAGAGGCGACGATAGCTATCATCACGCTGGCCACAGAGGATCAGATGAAATTCACATCGCTGTTCGTTATCGACGAAGAGGCAGAAATACCGCAGATCACAAAGGACCGTGCGATCAGCCGGGCTGACAAAGCGTTCATCGGCCTCCTCAACATGAAGGCTGGCCTACCTAGGTTTTTAGACAAGAACATCTGTACGGACGTGAAGGCAGGCGGCGTCGTTGTCGACGATTCCTGCTGAGTGCTCGAACCCCCATGGCGTTGGGACACCGTATATGAGAGATGGACACTAAACCGAAACGTCCGGGCGTTTCGCGTCCGGGCGACGGCCACATGAAGTCTGGCAAGCACGGAGACAGAATCGGATGCCTCACGCCTGATGGCCCACTGCCAGAGAGTGGGTTCGGCAATGGAAAAGCCATGTCTCCCGGCCACATGCCAGAGACGCGCCGTCAAATGGGCGGTGCCGCCATTTACCATAAATACAGCCTACTCATTGCCTGATGTGATAAGCATGGGCTGAGGTGGCGTTCTGTGGGTTCCTTCAAATTCGTAAGCGGGTTCTTCGGCCGCAACAAGGCCGTGTTCGTTATGGGGCTCGCCGCGCTCACGATCGCCGCCACCGCCGACCTCGTGGCAGGTCTGTTCCTAGGCTCGATGGAGACGTACATCCTTGCGATCCCGGGCATGATGGTCCTTGTTTACTCTGCAATAGGGATGAGGGGGAACATCTTCGGCGCCATGGGATCCAGGCTGGGGACCTCCATGCACATGGGTACCTTCAAGATGTCCTTCAAGAAGGGGTCCATACTCCGCGCCAACGTCGAGTCGGCCATTGGCCTCAGTTTCCTGGTGTCCCTTGCCATGGGGGTCATCGGATGGGCGGTCGTCGCCATCTTCGGCTTCGGGGAGATACACATAGCCAGTTTCATATTCATCTCGATGCTGGGCGGGCTGCTCGCCGGCATAGTCCTGCTCGGCGTCAACCTGCTGATCGCATGGAGCGGCTTCAAGAGGAACTGGGACGTGGACAACATCACCGCCCCCCTGATCGCCGCCGCGGGGGACATAGTCACGATGCCGATGCTCTTCATCTGTGCATGGATCGTGATACACTGCCCAGATCAAAACGTGATCACGGTCCTGACCCTCCTCCTGATCCTCGCCACCGTCGTGTTCCTGGTGTTCATTTTCGCCAGGAAGATCGTGCTGGGGAGGAAGGACGAGGCGAAGAGGATAATCTCCCAGTCCACCCCGATACTCCTGATGTGCCTCATGCTGGACATCGCGGCGGGGGTCATCATCGAGAACAAGACGGAGGCGCTGATAGCCCTGCCCGTCCTCATCATACTGATGCCGGCCTTCCTGAACGAGGGCAACGCCCTGTCGGGGATGCTCACGTCCAGGCTCTCCTCCATGCTGCACCTCGGCACCCTGCGGGTCAGCAGGCTCCCGGGGAAGAATGCGGCGGAGAACTTCCTCATCACCTATGTGCTTGCGATCGTCACGTACAGCTACATCGGCGTGATGGCGTTCGTCGCCGCACTGGTCATCGGCGGCACGGGGGACATAGGCTTCCTGAAGGTGATGGGCATAGTCCTGATATCGGGCATGGCCACCACCACCATCCTGAACTTCCTGTCCTATTACGTGGCGGTGACCGCCGTCAGGTTCGACCTCGACCCGGACGACCACAGCATACCCCTGACATCGTCCTCTATGGACCTTATCAGCGCAGGGGTGCTGATCAGCGTGATCGTGCTGCTGACGTTCGCCTGAACGTGTTTCGTGCCACAGGGGGCGCGCTCTTCTTCTGGGGGCGTGTTCATACAGGCCCCCGCACGACCGAAAAATCATTGTGCGCGACCCTGGAAAAAACGTCCGGCGGTGCTTTCCCGGCACAGACACCTTAGCGGCGATCTCTTTTCCGGGTGTGTGCCATGTCGGCGAGCGGAGCCCGCCAGAGCAATGGCCCTGACCGCCGGTGTGCGTACTCGGGCAACATCAGCCTCCCTTGACCCGCTATGTTTGGCGTTGCTCCGGACTTCTGCTCCTGTTTCATTCGCCCGCCTGATTGCCATGGGGGCAATCCGCCGCTTTGCAGATATCCCTCGGTCACCCGATGATGACCGTGCCCCTCACCGTGTCGCGCCCTTCTTCCGTGACCGGCCTGGTCGTTATGACCGCGACCCCGCAGACATCCATGTTCATCTCAGTTTCCATCGTCTCTTGCATTTTTATCCCCGCTCTCGGTACGCACAGGGGGTATTTCAACCTTCAATAGAAAAAGGGGGATTTCCAGTGATCGGACACGCCGCTCAGCTGGACAGTTCCTTGTCCGTTCCGTCCGCGTAGTCCTTGAAATAGGGTACGCCGTCGGAGGGGCCCTTGGCGATCAGGATGTCCCCCTCCTCCATCACCACCCCCTTCCCGGGGCCGAAGATGTACTCCTTGTCCCTCTTTATGGCGATGACGAACATCCCGCAGTTGGTGCTGAGGCGCGTCTCGGAGAACGACTTCCCGTTCAGCACCGAGTCCTTCGCGACCTTCGCGAGGCTTATGGTGGTCTCCGACTCCTTTATGGACATGGCTATGACCGGGTGCTTCCCCAGGCCCCTGATGACTACGTCCGCGATGGACTTCGCGGCGACCGCTATGGACATTATGGATGTCTGGAGCCTGATCGCCATGACTATCCTCGCGATCTCCGCAGGATTGCTGGTCCCGACCTCGGCGGCCTGCTCCTGGATCCTCTCGGACAGCCCCTCCATCTTCCCTGCGAGGAAGATCACCTCCTCCGCGATCTCCTCGTTGTCGTATATGAGCGAGGAGTACGCCAGGTCGACCATGAACTCGGAGGTGTTCTTCAGATCCAGGAGCATCTCCTGCAGCCTGTTCATTCCTCCCCCTCCTCGTCGTTTATGCTAGCCGCCTCTTCCTGGGTGGTGTCCTCTTCCTCCTCGTCGGGGGCCTCGGGGAACTCCCAGGGCCTGCTCCCGGCGGCGTACTCCGCCAGCAGGTTGTACCCGTCCTCGGTCCCCCTGACGATTATGTCGTCGCCCGCCCTTATCTTCACGTCGTCCTCCGGGTCGTATATCCACCCGCGGCGGTTCTTCAGCGCGATTATCCTGCATCCGGTGGACGCCTCGACGCCCAGCCTGCCTATCGTGTACCCCGCCATGGAGGACTCGGGCCTAAGCCGGGTCGCCCGGATCTTCTCGCCGGACTCGTGCAGCATCGCGGACACGAAGGGACGCCTCTCCACAGGCAGCTTGAGGAGGTCCACTATCTCCGCCGCCGCATCGGATATCTTGTCTGCGGCAGAGGCCACCTGCAACAGCCCCGAGAGCTGCTTTGCGTCCTCCTTCGTCCTCGACGACATGAGCACCTTGAAACGGATGGCGTACTTCAGGTCGTCCATCTCCCTCTCGAGCTCGTTGACCTTCTCCGCCATGTCCTCGCTGTTGTAGAGCAGGGACGCGTACGCCAGGTCGACTATCACCTCGGAGGTGTCCTTCATCTCCGTCAGGAGCTCGCGGACCGTCATGTCTATGCGGTCCAGATCCATGTACCCCTCAGAATCGCCCGTCGCGACCCCTCCCCCGCCGGACGGCGGCGACTGACGCCCCCCGCCCATCTGAGCTGATTAACAATTTCTGCCACCTTTATCGGAACAAGTCCGAATGCAACATACGTTCTACACGTATTTAAGGCTTAGATACCCTGATTTCGACGCCCGCCGGACGCCCGCCTCTAAAAGCTTATATTATGTCGGAAACCATTGCGGACAAGGTTGACGATGATAAGCAGGGAAGAGGTTCTGTCGAAACTGGAGGGCTACGATATCAAAAGGGCGAAGGTGGGCGTCGTCGCGTCGCATTCCGCGCTCGACGTCTGCGACGGGGCGGTGTCCGAGGGACTCCGGACGGTGGCGGTCTGCCAGAGGGGGAGGGAGAGGACCTTCGCCGATTATTTCAAGGCCCAGCGCGACGCCTCCGGAGAAGCCGTGAGGGGCGTGGTCGACGAGGCGGTCCTCGTGGACCGGTTCAAGGACGTGGTCCTGCCCGAGGTCCAGGGCGCCTTGTTGAAGAACAACGTCCTGTTCGTCCCGAACAGGTCGTTCGTGTCGTACAGCGGCATAGACGCCGTCGAGGACAGCTTCGCGGTGCCGCTGGTGGGCAGCAGGAACCTCCTCAGGTCCGAGGAGAGGGGCGACGAAAGGGACTACTACTGGATACTGGAGAAGGCTGGCCTGCCCTTCCCGAAGAAGGTCGAGAGGCCGGAGGACATCGACTCCCTCACGATAGTCAAGGTCCACCACAAGGTGAAGAAGCTGGAGAGGGGGTTCTTCACAGTGAAGGACCACGGCCAGTTCGTCGAGAAGTCCACAGAGCTGATAAGGCAGGGCGTCATAGAGGCCGATTTCCTCAAGGAGGCGAGGATGGAGCAGTACGTCATCGGGCCCGTGTTCAACCTGGACTTCTTCCGCTCCCCCCTGGAGGAGAAGGGGGAGCAGCTCGAGCTCCTGGGGGTGGACTGGAGGTTCGAGACCTCCTTGGACGGGTACTGCAGGCTCCCTGGCAAGCAGCAGGTGGAGCTCGAGGACGACGGCGTGCTGCCCGAGTACACCGTGTGCGGCCACAATTCCGCGACCCTGAGGGAGTCCCTCCTGGAGAACGCGTTCGAGATGGCCGAGAAGTATATCAAGGCGGCGAAGAGATACTATGACCCGGGGATAATAGGGCCGTTCTGCCTGCAGACCTGCGTGGACAAGGACCTGAACTTCTACATCTACGATGTAGCGCCGCGCATAGGGGGGGGCACCAACGTCCACATGTCGCTGGGGCACCCCTATGGGAACGCCCTCTGGAGGAAGGAGATGAGCACGGGGAGGAGGCTCTCCATGGAGATAAGGAAGGCGATCGAGCAGGAACGCGTCGACGAGATAATTACCTGAGGTGGACAAATGGATTGTAAAAAAACGATGATCGCCCTCGCGGCCGTGATGATGGCCGTCCTGTCGGCGGGTCTGGCTGTGTCCGACGGGTCGGATGCGAGCATAAAATTCGGGGAGCTTAGGGGGGAGGGGTTCACCAACTCCGGCGAAGGCACCCTCTTCGTCCCCCTGGAGAGCAGTGAGCCCTACCCTGTGGTGATGACGGTGGTGGTGACGGATGTGACGGCTGGGGAGAGCAAAGAGGTCGCAAGGGCGGTCGTGACCGTGCCCGCCGAAAGCCCTGATTACGTTGCAGAGCTGAGGTTCAGGCTGGACGGCCTGGGCGACCGTACCCTGAAGGTGACGTGCACGCCCGACTACTACTTCGCCCCTGGCCCCCCTGGCATTGAAACCAACACGACCGAGATCACCGTGAACGTCTCCGAGTCGCTCTGGAGCAAGCCGACGACATACGGCGCCATCGCCGTCATCGCCATCCTGATCGCCATCGCGGCGTTCATGCGCATGCGCAACGCGCCCGCGACCAAGCCCGAGACCACGTTCACCGACCTCGAGAGGCAGAAGAAAGGGTCGGAGCCGGGCGCGGAGGACGCCAGGAAGGCGTCCGCGACGGAGAGGAGAAGGTACGGGGATGCGCCTAAGGCATCGGACAAGCCCCAGGCGCCCCCGCCCGAGAAGAAGGCGGCGACGTTCACCGAGCTGGACAAACAGAAGAAGGCGGAGAAGGCTGCGACCGAGGAGCCGAAGAAAGCTGACCCAGCGCCCAAGAAGACGGAGCCTGCGCCCAAGAAATCAGCGCCGAAGGAAGAGCCGAAGAAGCTCAAGTACGTCAGTTCCAGGAGGAAGTGACCGTTTTCCCATGGGATGCGCCTCCAGCCGGTGGCGCGTCCCCCCTTTTCACAATTTGAGCTTAGGGTCCTTCAGGTCGATGAGGGCCGCCTCCCTCCTGTCCATGAAGAACCCGATCTTCTTATGGAGCATTATCGAGGGCGCGTTCCCTGTCTGGAGCATGCTGTGCGCCGCTTCGGCGCCCATCTCCCTGCCCTTCCTGAGGACCTCCCTCAGCAGCCTGTACCCGATGGCGTTCCTGCGCACGTAGGGGTGGACGCCCAGGTTCTCTATCCACACCAGCTTGTTGACATCGAATATGTGCTCCAGCACCTTGGCGAAGATGAACCCGTATATCTCGCCGTCCTCCTCGGCGACGAAGCTCAGGCCGCCCTCCAGGTACGAGGCGAAGTGGTTCCTGCTGCTCGCCCCGAGGTTGTCCCTCCACTCCTGGGGGAGCTCCTCCCATTTGTTCTCGATGGTCTCCGCGAAGTACTCCCTTATGCACGATATCTCCAGCGCCCGGACCTTCTCCACGTCCTTGAGCCTCATCTGCCGTATCTCCATCACATCTCCTCCGGGCAGTCCATGCCTAGGCAGTCCAGGACGATCCTCAGCACCGTCCTGGTGCACTCTACGAGCGTCAGCCTCGCGTCCCTGTTGGCCCCTGATTCCAGGACCGGCACGGCGGAATAGAACTGGTTGAACGCCGCCGCCACCTCGTGGCCGTAGGCTGGCAGCACATGCACGCGCTTCCCCTCCCCCGCCTCCTTTATGACGCCCCCGAGCTTGGACAGCGCCTTTATCAGGGTCACCTCGTACTCGTCTGTGAACATGCTGGGATCCGTGCAGTGCCCGTACCCCCCGGCCCTCCTGATCATGCTGCAAGCCCTGGTGTGGACGTACTGTATGTACGGCCCGCTGTTGCCGTCGAAGTTCAGCGCCTCCTCCCACTTGAATACGAGCTGCTTCTCCGGCTGCACCCTCACGATGTTGTAGCGTATGGCCCCCACGCCCACTTTCCTCGCGATGCTGAGCATCTCCTCCTCGGGCAGGTCCCGCCTGGACCTTATCTCCTCCATAGCGCGGCCCACCGCCTCGTCGATGAGGTCGTCCAGATAGACGACGACCCCTTTCCGCGTGGACATCTTCCCTTCTGGGAGGGACACGAAAGCGTAGAACATCGCCTCCGGGGTCTTCTCGCTGCCGAGGATCCCCAATGCGGAACACAGCTGCTTGGACCCGAGCTTCTGGTCCTCCCCCAGGACATCGATTGCCCGATCCGCCCTTTTGAACTTGTCGAGGTGGTACGCCAGGTCGCGGGTCGTGTAGAGGGTGGTCCCGTCGGACCTCGTGAACGTGAACCTCGTGTTCTTGCCCTGTATCCCGAAGTCCTTGAGGTCGAGGTACCATGAGCCATCGTCGGTCTGCCCTGCGTACCTGGATTCCTTGAGCCTCTCCACCACCTCCTTGGCCGAGCCGTCGGCGATGAAACCTGATTCCCATGTGTACCTGTCAAGGGCGACATTGATGCCCGACAGCGTCTCCTTTAGGCCGCCAAGCATCGCCTCCGCCGTCTCCCTGACGCGGCCTATCACAGCCTCGTCCCCCGCCTCGAACCTCCTGAGCATCTCGGATATCCCCTCCATGACGTCTGCCCTCTCCTCCATCTGCCTGTTCGCCTCGCGGTAGTACGGGACGAGCCTGTGGTCCACCTTGTCCCTCTCGTCCCCGGCAGGGGCGTCCACCNGGACGTTGCCGACCCCCCATGCGAGGGTCACCACCTGCTTGCCCACGTCGTTCACGTAGTACTCTGTCTGCACGTCGTACCCGCACCTCCTCAGGGACCGCGCCAGCGTGTCCCCGATGATCGGGTTCCTGGCCCTGCCCACATGCATGGGCCCCGTGGGGTTCGTCGAAGTGTGCTCGACGTTGACCCTGACGCCGTTGGGGGGCATAGAGCCATAGGCCTCACCCTCCGAGAGTATCCTTTCCAGGGTCTCCTGGGTCAGCGCCGCGGTATCCATCATGAAGTTCAGGTAACCGTTGAGCGCGCTCACCGACGATATCATCCCGGACGGCGCGATGTGGGATGCCAGCTTTGCCGCTATCTCCGCAGGGGGGGACCTCAGCTCCTTGGCGAGGCTGAAGCACGGCACGGCGAGGTCCGCCATGTCCGATGCCTCCTTCACGAAATTGAGCCCTGGCGCCCCGATCCTCCCAAGGGCAGCGGCCACCGCCGCCTCGACCTCCCCCTCGAACCTCTCCCTGCTCTCCATGCTCATCCCGCCCTGTACCTGAGGATGGCGGCCGTGCCCCCGAACGCCCTCATCAGCATGTCCCCCTCCTCCGAGTCGCCGGATATCAGCTGCACCTTCGTGTTGAACCCGTCCGCTATCTCGAAGAACTCGTCTATCATGTCCTCCTGCCCGAGCGCCTTCGCCGCCGCGCCGCATTCGGGGCAGGCGATCTTCCCGTCAGGGTCGGCGACGGTGACCTTCGAGACGTGCCCCGAGCCGCACTCGACCTCCACCCTGTACTTGTTCAGGGACTCCGACAGGAGCAGCACCTCCGCCGCGCCCGACTCCGCCGCCGCCCTGACATCGTCCTCGCCGTAGGCGGCCAGCCCCCCGTCCGGTTTCCGGATCTCCCTGAAGAGCCTCTGCATGTATTCCTTCTCGACGGTGAGCTGCATGTCCGAGAGGGTGTCCTTCGCCGCGTCCACCAGCTCCCTGAGTCCGGACTCGTCGGTGTAGCCGGTGTCGAAGAGCGGGCTGACGACCTTCTTCCTGAGCTCATGGTGCAGGTACTCCTCCTTGACGAAGAAGTCCTTCGTCGAGCCGGGGCCACCGACCAGTATCCCCTGGAGCTCCGTCCTGTTGAGGAACACCTCCGTCGCGTGGTCTGCCACCTTCCTGTAGAACTCGTGGGCGGCTATCTCGATCAGCCTCTCGAAACGGACCGAGGACTGCCCGCCCTGGTGGTGCTTGCTCGGGACCAGGGAGTCGAAGTGCTTCAGGACGGATATCCTGCTCCCCGACAGGAGGCCGAGGGTCGCCTCCTTCCTGTCGATGGTTATCAGCCCGTATGATTTCTTGTCGAGGAGCATCTCCTCGAGGGGCTCCGTGAAGAACTCCGAGTCGCATCGGTACAGGAACGCGGCCACCCCCTCCGGGGGCTCCAGGGTGTACTGGACCATCTTGGTCTGGTCCCCCGCCCTGGGCACCTCCCCGCAGAATATCACCACGCCGTTCGGGGGCGTCGATTTGTACGTCCTGAGCCTTGACATTATCGAGTCGATCGCGCTCGTGACGTTCTTCATCGTGGACTTCGATTTGATGTTCGACGCCTGGGACTGCTCCTCCCTGAGGTACGCCATCACGTCGGAGATCATCTTGCCGTTGGGCACGTAGACCGATATCAGCTCCGTCCCCCTGCCTCGGTACGACGTTATCTCCTGCATGGCCTTCTTGAAATCGTATCTGGCCCTGTCCAGGGCGTTAGCATCGCTCATTTTCCTTACACCAACAGTATTTATCTCAATTGCGCATTCCTATAAAAGTATTAGGTGGCAAATGAAGGAAAAGGTGGTGGTGTCGATCGGGGGGTCCGTGCTCGTCCCTGGCAGGGACGACACTGCGTACATAAGGGGCCTCGCCGACATGATAGGGGAGGTCTCGGACGAGGTGCAGGCGGTCGTCGTGTGCGGCGGCGGCAAGATCGCCAGGTACTACACCGAAACGGGCGGGGAGCTCGGCGGCTCGACGTTCCAGCTGGACATGCTGGGCATCGGCGCCACGCGGCTGAACGCACAGCTCCTGGCCGTCGCCCTGGGGGGGCTGTCCTCCACGGACGTCCCGCTGACGGCGGAGGAGGCCGCTGAAAGATCCGCGCCGCACAACGTCGTGGTGATGGGCGGCACTGTACCAGGGCACACCACCGATGCGGTGGCGGCCATGGCGGCCAGGGCGCTGGGCGCGGCAAGGGTGGTCAACGCCACCTCCGTGGACGCCGTCTACTCCGACGACCCGAGGAAGGATCCCTCGGCCAAGCGGTTCTCGAGGATGACGATAGACGAGCTGGGCTCCGTGGTCTACAAGGAGCACGGCGCGGGGAGGTCGAGCGTGTTCGACCCCCTCGGCATAAAGATAGCGAAGGAAGAGGGGATAGACATACTGATAGTCGACGGCAGGAACCTCCCCGAGCTCAGGAACGCCATGCTCGGCAAGGGCATCGAAGGGACGTACGTCAGCTCCCGTTGATGGGTTCCAGGTCGGACGAGGATATTATCTCGCACCCCGCTGACTCTATCAGCCCGGACAGCCTCCTCTCCTCCGGCCCCTTGAGGGACTTCCTATGCAGGTACACCAGCCTCGTGCCAGATGCCTCGCAGGCGTCCCTCACCATCCTGGCTATGTCCTCGTCGCCCCTCCCCTCCATGTGGTAGTTCGGGAGCATGTGGCCGAAGTCGACCCCGAACTTCAGCGCGACCTCCGTGAACCTCGGCGCATAGTGGCCCCCGGCGACGCCTACCGCCGTCGGGTAGCCGCCTGGCGCCATGTCCAGGAGCGCGTCCGTGAGTATGTCCGCCGCCCTCTCGTTCCCCCAGTTCCTCTCATCGCTCCCGATCTCGATGAAGAATGTCGGCTTTTCGAGCCAGGGGCCGTGGTGGGTGACCTCGAAGCACACCCTGAACCCGGCCATGTCGTTGTACGCCGATATCCTCCTCAGCGCATCGGTCATGAGGGCTGGGCACGCCCTCACGAGCGCCCTCTCCCTCCCGCCGTACCTGTTCTCGTGGTAGTTGCCGATGGGGTGCACGGTGAGCGACGCCTCCCCGCTCTCCGCCGAGTGCCGGGACATGAACACCACCTCGCCCACCTCTATCGAGGCGGCGGCGGCCCTCTCGTCGAGCCCCTCCATGCGGATGTGGAGGTCCGGGGTGGACATCATTACCATGTCCCCGCAGGCGATGAAGCTGTCGTTGCCGAACGTCCCGACGTCCTCCCACTCCCTTTTCCTGAGCAGCTGCGCCCTCATGTTCACGGACGGCACGTCGGTCTCGCTGCAGACCAGCAGCCTCTTCTTCCCGGTCATTTACAGCCCGCTTATCGCAAACATGATATATATCACTCTCCGGTTCGTATCCCTGTGTCAATCGAGAACGCGACGATAAGGGAGAGGGCGCTGCTGCATCTGAACAGGTTCCCCGGCATGACCCCGAGCGAGCTGTTCAACGTGCCCTTCGACCTTACACAGGACGGCATCGCGACGGTGCTGGGCATATCACGCGCCCACGCCTCGCTCGAGCTCAAGAAGCTCAAGGAAGTGGGGAAGCTGGACGACTGGCAGGCGCACATAAAGGGCTCCGGCACCAAGAGGAGGGTGTACTACCTGCTGCCCGACGGCATAGCCGAGGCCGAGCAGCTGAGGAAGAGGTTCGAGGGCGCGGGCATCGCCGTCGATGCCCTCCTCGACATGAAGAGGTGCGAGCCGGAGGTCATGTGGGACAGCCTCAGCGCGAAGGACAAGGCCACGTTCGGCGCCGCCTGCGTGTTCAGGGTCAAGATAGACAGGAGGACGCTCCCCGAGACCAGCACCGGGGTTATCCCGGCTGACTTCTATGGCATGACATGCATAAGCGATGCCGTCCGGGAGAGGTACCTCTCGCTGGCGACCCCCGAGGAGGCGAGGGCGTGGCACAGCTACGCCGCTGACTGGTGGATGGACCACGAGGGGGGCGGCGCGGACGAGGGCCAGCACCAGGAGAGGCTCTACCACCTGGTCGAGGCGGGGAGGAACACCGAGGCGTGCGGGCTCCTGTACAGGAAGTCCGAGGCGTTCGTCGACAACACCAACGAGGACCTCCTCTCGATACTGAAGAGGATGACGGTGTCGCCTAAGCACGCGGAGGCCATATACAACATAAGGGCGAGGGCCGCGCTCGACTGCAAGGACGCGGAGGACGCGCTCGCCTGCGCGGACGCACTCGCCGACTACCTGACGCCGGACGCCGACCTCATCAGGGCCGAGGCCTGCATGCTCACTGGGGACGCCCAGAAGGGCTTCGACATCGCGGCGGCGATGTTCGAGAAGGGCTCGTCGCCCAAGGCCGCGCTCGTCGCCGCGAGGTGCCTGTTCGCGATGAAGAGGCACGACGAGGCCTCGGGGTTCCTGGACTCCGCCTCGAAGAGGCTCTCCCAGGACGACATCGCCACCGGCATAGACGACATACTCATGCTGAGGGCGGGGGTGGCGTACGCCAGGGGGAGGCCGGAGGAGGCGCTCGGCTACCTGAGCAAGGCGAAGAAGGCCTCCAGGAAGAAGAGGGTGAAGGAGAGGGCGGACGCCCTCTCGAAGAACATAAGGAACGGCAAGGCCGTGAGCTTCGACTGATCAGAGCACGGTGTTCCCTTTGAGGTCGTCTATGTCCGATATGTAAAGGTCTCGGATGTCGCGGATGCCCCACTTGAGCATGGCCAGCCTCTCGAACCCGAAACCCCACGCCAGGACGGGGCAGCCCACTCCGAACGGGGCCGTGACCTCGGGCCTGAAGATCCCCGCGCCGCCGAGCTCCATCCATTTCCCGTTGAAGAACACCTCGACCTCCAGGGACGGCTCCGTGTACGGGAAGTACGCCGGCCTGATCCTCACCTGGCCGAACCCCATCCTGGAGTAGAACTCCCTTATCATGGACACCAGCATGTCGAAGCTGCCGTTCTCGTCGATGACGATGCCCTCGATCTGGGTGAACTCCGGCAGGTGCGTGGAGTCTATCGACTCGTTCCTGAATATCCTGGATATGGAGAACGCCTTCTGGGGCGCGTCGGGATGCTCGGCTATGTACCTTATGCTGCTCACGGTGCTGTGGGTCCTGAGGAGCGCCGCCTCCGCCTTGTCCCTGGACCACGACCCACCCCATCCCGTGGACCCCGTGCCGCCGCCGTTCTCGTGCATGCCCTTGACCTTCTGCACCAGGGCCTCGTCCTCCAGCCCGATCCTGCATGGCTCGTCCAGGTAGAACGTGTCCTGTAGGTCCCTCGCGGGATGGTCCTGGGGGGTGAACAGCGCGTCCATGTTCCAGAACGCGGGCTGGACGTACTCGGACGACATCTCCGTGAACCCCATGTCCGTGAAGAGCCTCCTTATCTCGTCGCCCAGCCTCGTGAGGGGGTGCTTCTTCGCAGGGGCCACGGCGGGGGCGAACGTCCCCACGTCGTACTTCCTGAACCTGACGCCCTCCCAGCCGCCGCTCTGTATGAGGCGGTCGGTCACGTCGGTGACCTCCTCCCTCAGCTCTATGCCCGACGCGAGCGCCTCCCTGCCCCCGTCCGTGACTATGACGGCCCTCTTCGTGACGACCTTCTCCCTGACGAGCCCCTGCCTCCCCTTGAGGTCGGCGACGACGCCTGGGTCTGCCTCTCCCTCCGGGACGGGCGACGACGCCATCCTCTCGAGCAACAGCTCGTAGTCCATCTTCGACCCTGCGGCGGACACGCCTTTGTCGGTGAGCGCCAGGACCTTCGCCCCGTCCTGTTGGACAATGTCCGCGAGCCCTTTCCTCTTCAGCCACCCCACGGCGATCTTGTCCTCGCCTCCGGGCATCCTTTCTGCCAGGGCGCCCATGTCGAGCCTGCCCCCGGACCCGCTTATGATCGACAGGGCGCGCCTCTCCGGCAGCCCCCTCTCGGCCACCCCCTTGTCGGGGAGCTCGAGGAACCTCTGGGTCTCCTCCTCTATCCTCACCAGGCCCTTGGACTCCAGCCACGAGGCCGCGCCCATCACCTCCACCTCGAGGCCGAACCCGCCAGCCCCGACCAGGTCCGCCGGGGATGCCGCCCCCCCGAGGCCGCCGAGCGCGACAAGGAGCCTCCTCTCGTTGTAGCTCAGGCCCTCCACTATGCTTGGGATGTCCATCAGATCACCATTCGAACCCGTCGAACGTCATGCTTCCGACCACTTCCTTTGCCTCCTCCCTCTTGGCCTGATGCCCCTCCAGGAACACGTTGACCTTCTCCGTCAGCGCCTGCTTGCATTCGCCGCAGAGCACCTCCCCCCTCCTGCACCTGTCGGCGAGCTCGTTGACCTTCTCGTCGCTCCCTTCGAAAAGGAAGTAGTTGTACTTGAACACGGCGCAGACCTCCGGGTTGCCGCCCTTCTCCTTCTGCTCCTCCACGGACACGCACCCCCCGGTGAACGCCCTCCCGACCTTCTTCTTCACATCCTTGGGGGAGTCGGTGGTGTATATCGTCCCGTACTCGTCGGATGACGACATCTTGTCCCCCCCTCCGAGGCCAGGGAACATCTTGCAGTACAGCATCGCGGGCTTTGGGTAGCCGAGGCCGGGCGCCGCGTCCCTCGCCACCCTGAAGTGGGGGTCCTGGTCGATCCCGCAGGGTATCAGGCAGGGCACCTGCCTCCCCTCCCTCTCAGTGGGGAGGAACGCCGGCGCCGCCTGGACGGTCGTGAAGAAAATGGATCCGATGTTCGTGGAGTTGTCGAACCCGAACACCGCCTTGGCGGTGGAGAACGTGACCTTCTTGGACACCTTGAGGGCTATGGGGTAAAGCACCCCTATGTTCTCCGTGTCCAGTATTATCCTGGTCCTCTCGGGGTCGAACCCCAGCGCGACGAAGTCCAGCGCGTTCTCGTAGGCTGCGGACCTCGTGTCCTTGAGCGTGAGATCCTTGAAGAGGAACTTCTCGTCGTCGGTCATCTGGAACAGCATGTCCACCTTGAACACGTCCTGCACCCATTTGTTCATGATCCACGGCATGATGTGCCCGAGGTGGGTGTGCCCGGAGGGCCCCCTGCCCGTGTAGAGCACGAACCTGTTCCCCTTGTCGTACTCGTCGAGCAGCCTGCCGATGTCCCTGTGGGTGTAGAATATCCCCCTCCTAAGCATCGGGTGGAGATCGCCGTACCCGCTGATCCTCTTCAGCAGCGGCTCGTCGATGGGCGCGGTGCCGAACCTCTCCATCAAGAGACCGTAGTCAATGTCCCCGCTCACCTCCCAGGGCGTTACCTTGAAATCGTCTGCCATATCAAGCGACCTTATGCTGGAGAATGACAGCCTAATCTTTAAGCTTTCTAACGGGCGCGGCCCCCTATGCCGTCAACTGCCTGTACGGAGGGGGATATCCCAGGCATCCCCCCCACGAAGGAAATCCAGTGACCGCAAACGGAGATGAGGGCTGCCGTCGGAATCCCTTATTTATCCGAACCGCTTTGAGGTGGTCATGTGGAAGATACTCGGTGTCAAAGCGATCTACATTGACATACCGGAAACCGCCAAGGGAAGGCTCGTCGAGCTCGCGGGCGACGGGGAGAGGGGGGTCAGTTTCAAGGGCCTCATGGAGAGGTCGGACGTGATGTTCCTGCTGAACGGCGAGACAGAGGAGAGCTCGTTCTTCATCACCGTCCCGGACGACCTGGGCCCCGACGACATACAGCTTATGGCCGATGTTGTGCTGGACATCGCCAAGACGGTCGAGTTCCCGTTCATCGCAGTGGACGACGTGGAGCAGAGGTACCAGGTCATAATCACCAACAACAAGGAGCCGGAGCTGATAGGGCTTAACAAGACCCCGGGGATGTCGTCCGGGGGGGTGTTCATGCCCATCATAAAGGCCCTGGACTCCAGGGGCAGGATGAACCCAAAGTTCTTCGACTGACCCTGCTCACTTGTCCTCCGGGAGGACGAGCCTCCCGAAGTCACCCTTATCCCTCTTCGGGGTGCCTGGCAGGTCGTCCCGCTGCCTCCCCTCCGTGGGGCCGTCCAGCCCAGCGAACACGGACACGGGCCTGAACAGCCTCCACTTGGAGACGATGTCGTTGATGGTGGCCGCCTCGAACACCCAGTAGTACAGCACCGACACGAGGGTCAGCGTGGCTACGATCATCGCCGCCGACAGCGCGATGTAGAAAGCCACGGTGTATATGTCGGAGGTGTTTATCGCCACCAGGACGAAGAACAGGGCGGCGACGACCGGCACCGCCATCCTCTGGAGGGTGGCCTTTATGCCGTTGTAGACCTTGAACTCCCTGTAGTTGGTCTCCACCCTCACATTGAGGGACCTGAATATCGACCAGGGCATGACCAGCACGGGGATGTAGAGCACGAGGGTGAACATCAGGAGCGGCACG
This sequence comes from Methanomassiliicoccaceae archaeon, assembly GCA_009776625.1. GTDB lineage: Archaea > Thermoplasmatota > Thermoplasmata > Methanomassiliicoccales > Methanomethylophilaceae > Methanoplasma. The sequence continues at coordinate 19,635 of WRNL01000006.1, forward strand.
GATGTCTCGGAGCTCAGATCCATGAAGGTCGGGTTCATGGATATGTATATCCAGATGAACATCCCCACCATCAGCCCCAGCGAGATGGTGTTGAGCGCCTCCTTCCAGGGCGCCCTCGCCCTGCTGAGCTCGTAGTCCATGGTTATGTTCCTGGTGTCCAGGTCCTCTGGAACATTGAACAGGAACGCCGTCAGCCTGTCCTTGGCGGTGAGCCTGTCCTTCACGTTCAGGTACTCGATCCTGCGGAGCACCCGGTAGAAGATCGACCTCTGAACGGCATCGACGACGGCCACCACCCCGGCGGCCCCTATCACAAGGAAGAGCAACAGGAATATCAGGGCCTCCGGGATGCCGAAGAACCAGAGCGCGGCCGCGGCGGCCGCGAGGACGAGGAGCACCCAATACTTCGTCCTGATGTAGAATACGACGCCGCAGACGAAGAACGGGACCGCGAGCAGGGGCATGGTGTCGTGCACCGACGGGCCGCCCGTCGCGTCCTGGTAGACGACGTACGCAAGGGCGATTATGAACGATGCCGCCGCCGCGGCCATTATGCATTTGTCGAACAGCCTCACGAGGGATATCCCCTCCGGCAGCTGACCGGCCCAGAACTCGCCGTTCCTGCCCTTCTCGATGCGGAGGTTCACGGCCTCACCATCCACACTTCCATGTTGACCGTCGCCCTGTCACCGGGATGGACGCCCAGTATGACGCCCATCTCCCTGTTGTCGCCGGTGGGGAAGGGGCCGACGGACCCTTCCCTGACGGCCTGCCTGTGGCCGACGGAGGATCCGCCGTGGTCCGCGACCGCGACGTCCACGGGGGAGTCGGCCTTTATGTCCACCCGGACCGACCTTCTCCTCTTGACTTTGAACGCGAACGTCTGGACGTTCCTGTAGAAACCGTCGGCGGAAGGGTCGAACTCCCCCAGCGCCAGCCCGTCTATCGCCAGGACCCGCTCGGCCCCGCTGAACATAGTCATCGGAGTGGGAACGCCTTGGTCGTTAATAGCCGTTTTCATCCCCTGCGGGGGATCCGCCGGGGCCGCCGCCCGGCATCCCCTCGATGTCGGTGGAGAACCTCCACATCCTGGGGTAGTGGCCCCGCTCCATGAGCACCCTGTCCACGTCCACCGCCACACCTTGGTCGGAGGACATTATCTTCGACGTGGACATCGCCATGCTCCCTATCGCTATCAGCTCGCCTCTTGCGGTCATGAGTGCCGCCAGGGCGTTCTTCCTTATGTCGTCGTCCAGCATGTGCACCCCTCTGACGCTTAGGTCCGCCCCGTGGCAGACCGCGTCGACCGCAGTGGGCTTCACTATCACTTTGGGCAACGGCTCGACGAGGGCCTCCATCGGCCTCAGCAGGCTCCTCAGCCACCCCTCCCTGCCCATCTGCTGCCAGAACACGTACGCGTCGGTCAGGTCCTGAAGGGTCGCGGCCGACGCCTCTGTCATGGAGCCGGAGCGCGTGCGCCTGAGCTCCACCATGTTCGCCCCGCAGCCGAGCGCCTCCCCGATGTCGGCGCACAGCGCCCTTATGTACGTTCCAGCGTCGCAGGAGACCCTGAGCAGAGCGTCCCGCCCCCTGACCTCGAGCACCTCCAGCTCGCTGACGGTCCTTATCCGGAGCTGCCTCTTGACTGCCGACCTGACAGGGGGGGTCTGGTATATCTTCCCGGCGAACTTCCCCGCCGTACGGACTAGCTTATCCTTCTCGACGTCCCTGTGGAGCCTCATCAGGCAGACGTACTCCTTGTCCGATGACAGCACGATGTCGGTGAGCCTGACCGCCTTGCCCAGGCAGATTGGGAGCACCCCGCTGACATGGGGGTCGAGGGTCCCCCCGTGGCTTATGTCCTTGACGTGGAGGGCGTCCCTGGCCCAGGCGGTGGCCTGGTGGGAGGTGGGTCCCCGCGGCTTGTCGAGCGCCACGACGCCTGCGTCCAGCAGCTCGCCCACGGAGCGGTCCGAGGGCCTCTTCCCCCATCTGTCGGGCAAGGTGTCGGGGTCCTTCACGAGCACATGCTTTCCTCTATGCCTTTTATTATCCTGTCCGCGACCTGGTCAGCGTCCATGTCGTCGGTGTTCAGCACCAGGTCGTAGACGCTCTTGTCGTCTATGTCTATGCCGTAGTACATCATGTAGCGCTTGGCCTCGGAGGACTGCCTCTCTATGGTGCGGAGGCACACCTCGTCGAAGGACTCCCCCTCCCTTATCCCGACCCTCTTCAGCCTGACCTCGGGGCTCGCGCCCAGGTATATCTTGAATGCGGGGACGCCGTTCATCGCCAGCATGTGGGCGGAGAGCCTGGACTCCAGGATTATGTCCTGCTCCGCCTTGGCGGCCTCGAGGATCATGTCGTCGATCCGCTTGTCGATGGCGGGATCCCTCTCGGCGAGCGCGCTGAACTCGACCAGGCTCATCCCCCTGTCCTTGGCGAGGCCTCGGAAGAACTCCCCGAAGACCACGGCCTTCATGCCGAGCCTCTCGGAGACCTTCCTGCAGGCGGTGGTCTTCCCGGATCCCGGCGGGCCGCTTATGGTGATCCTCATGGGGGATCAGCCCTTGTACGCCATGCCGTCCAGCTCCGCCAGGCGCTTCTTCAGGAGGAAGTACCTGACCACCCTGTTCTCTAGCTGGCCTATGGGGAGGCTGATCATCGTGTATATGATGATCCACACCGGGATGAAGCCGGCGAGCCTGCCCAGGAGGTCAGCGGTCCCCCACGGCACGTTCATCGTGAGCAGATCCACAGGGACGATGCTGATGACGTGGCCGCCGTAGTAGGGGTCGCCGAGGAAGTACCCGATCCAGGCGTAGATCGGCATCATGATCACCATGGTTATGGGCATGATCTTCATCATCTGGGTGCTGGACTCCATGGACTTCGCCATTATCTTCGGCTGCTCCTCTTGGAGCCTCTTCAGCTTGAAGAGGTTGTTCTCGAGCCTCGCCTGCCTCATCTCCTTGTTGAAGTCGCTCTGGATCTTCTGGTTCTTGGCCTGCGCGACGGAATCGGTCATGAACGACCTTATCACGGTGCTGATGGTTATCATTATCAGTCCGGCGACTATGAGGGTGAGCACGGGCATCTGGCCGCCGAAGCCCAGGACGGGCTCCAGCACGATGTTCATCGCGCCCCCGATCTCTGCCCTGAACATCATGACGACGACCATGATGATCAGCATGCCGAACATGCCGATCATCGTGCCCTTCTGCATGGGCATGGGCATGGCCGCCCTGTTCTGCTGCATCGCCTGGGGGCTGCCGGGGTTGGGCACCGTCACTCCTCCCTGCCGAAGAACCCTCTCAGCACCGGGTTCATCTCCATCATCTGCTCGCGCCCGATCGCCTCGTAGAAGTGGATCAGTATGCCCACGGCCAGCAGCAGGCCTGTCCCGCTGGCGTGGCCGGTTGTGCCTATCATGTCCGCCCCTGCGGCGAGGGCGCCTATCATCGCGCCCGACATTATCGTCACCGTCGGTATGTACCTCTCCAGGACCCTCTTCAGCACCCTCGGGTCCCTGCGGAACCCTGGTATCTGCATCCCGCTCTTCTGGATCTGCCTGGCGACCGCGTCCGGCCCGAGGTTGGTGGTCTGCACCCAGAACTTAGCGAACAGGATGGCGCCCATGATCATCACCGTCCCGTAGACCAGGACGTGGCCCACGTTCTGTACTATCGAATGGCCGTTCCCGTAGTTCATCGGGTCCAGGATGGGCATGAGCCAGCTGGTCACGCCCGTGGGGGCCGACAGGTACCACGCTATGCCGCCGGAGGCGGAGGTGCTGCCGGGCTCGAAGTACCCTATCGTGCCGTTGCCCCCTATCAGCGGTATGCTGCTGAGGAAGTCGTTGCTGAACAGCAGCAGCGCCACCATGCTAACGTTGGCGAGCAGCGCCGACATGAGTATCACGGGTATGTTGCTGGCGTACATCAGCTTGATCGGGTACCGGCCCCTCGCGCCCCTCACGTTTCCGTGGGACAGCGGGAGCTCGATGCGCGTGGACTCGATGTACACCACTATCAGGAATATCAGCACCGTCCCCACCAGCGCTATCATCGGGTTGGGCTCCCCTAGGAATATCAGCTCGTAGCCGCCGTTGGCCATCTCGCTGGAGTTGGTGTTGAACAGGACGTAGATCGCCTTGGGTATCGTCCCCGCAGGGGGGTTGGATAGGCTCATCTCCGCCGCCGAGTTGATGGGGTACCAGTTCAGGGCGCCTGTGAACACCGACTGCGCCACGCCCGCCGCTATGAAGAGCGATATGCCGCTCCCTATGCCCCATTTGGATATCGTCTCGTCGAAGAGGAACACCAGGTACGACCCCACGCACAGCTGCAGTATTATCAGCAGCTTCGCGCCCCCGGCGCCCCAGGTGGCCTCGAACCCGGAGGACGGCACCAGGAAGCCGAACACCTGCGGCACCGACTCCACGACTATCATCACTATGACCAGCAGCTTGAGCACCGACTGGTAGCACGCCTTGTCGTTCCTCGATGTCAGGTCGAGCTTTATGATCTTCGCGCCGACGAACAGCTGCATTATGATCGATGCGGTGACTATCGGCCCTATCCCCAGCTGGAGGATGGTCCCCGAGGCCCCCGCCATGATGGTCCTGTACTGCGCGAAGAGGTCCAGCGACCCGGCCTGGTCCAGGCCGTAGATGTACACGTTGGTCATCACGAAATAAAGCACGAGTATGACCACGACCCATGTCATCTTGGTCCTGAAGTGGACATGGCCCTCGGGGCGCTTGACCGCCGGGAGCTTGTCGCTTATCGGCTTTATCTTGTACAACAAGCTAGGCTGTTCTTCCATCCCAATCTTCTCCTTCTGCGTCGTCACTCTGCTATTGCCCCGCCGGAGGCCTCGATCTTCTCGCGTGCCTTGGCCGAGGCTTGGGACACGGTGACCTTGACGGGTATGCCGATGCTACCGTTCCCGAGCAGCTTGTCGATACCTGCATCAGTGAGGTTGATATTATACATATCCCCTTCCTTGACCGCGAAACCCAACGAGACGAACCTCTCGGCCTGCTGCGCGAGCTCGCTCACGTTGATCGTGCTGTTCGCCCGGACGGCGCACTGCGGCCTCTTGAAGCCGCGCCTGCCGAAGTGGTCCCGGTCGTACCTGAGCATGTGCATCTTGCCTGTCTTCGCCA
>WRNL01000007.1 GCA_009776625.1 Methanomassiliicoccaceae archaeon
CGTGAGGATGCGCAAGCTGCGGCCGCATGCCGCGCTCGCCGTCGGCGTGGCATGCGTCTGCGCCACGGCGGGGCTGGGGCTCGCACTGAGCCTGCTGACCGGGCAGAACACCCCGTACATCGACGCCTCGACGAACGTGCTGTCCGTGACGGCGACGTTCCTGATGATCCTCAGGTACAGGGAGCAGTGGGCGGCGTACATAGCGGTCAACGTGCTGTCCGTGGCAATGTGGTCGCTGCGGATGGCGGACGGCAGCCCCGACGGGCTGCTGATGACGGTCATGTGGTCGGCGTACCTGGTCAACTCGTTCTACGGGATGTACAACTGGACGAAGGGCGCGAACAAGGGAGCGGAGGCTGTCGGCACATGAATAAGGTCGGCCTCACGCTCGGTAAGTACGCCCCCCTCCACAAGGGGCACGAATACGTGATAAGGACGATGCTGGAGGAGATGGACGAGGCGATCGTCGTCATATACGACACGGACGTCACGCCCGTGCCGCTCGGGGTGCGTGCGGGGTGGATAAGGGCTATCTTCCCGGAGGTGACGGTGATCGAGGCGCGGGGCGGCCCGACAGGCCGCCCCGGCGACCGTGATTACGAGAAACGGGAGGAGGATTACATCCTCGGCCTGCTCGGCGGCAGGAGTGTGGACGCGTTCTACTCCAGCGAGTACTACGGGGGGCATATGTCAAAAGCGCTGGGATGCGCCGACAGGAGGGTTGACGAGGCACGCGAGGCCGTCCCGATATCATCGACGATGATACGGGCGGACCCGTACAGGCACAGGGCGTACATGAGCGGCACAGTGTACAGGGACCTGATCGTCAAGGCGGTGTTCCTGGGCGCGATGTCCACAGGGAAGTCCACCATCGTGGAGGCCCTTGCCAAGAGGCACGGCACGACCTTCGCTGGCGAGTACGGGCGGGATTACTGGAGCGAGCACCAGGTCGACCGCAGGCTATCGGCGGAGGCGTTCGACGAGATAGCCGCCGGGCACATGGAGAGGGAGGAGGCGGCCTTCCTGTCCGCCGACAGGTACTGCTTCGTGGACACCAACGCGATCACGACGTACATGTACTCCCTGGACTACCACGGGTCGGCGACAGAGTCCCTGACGAGGCTGGCCGAGGACAACAGATCGAGGTACGACCTGTTCTTCCTGTGCGGGGACGACATCCCTTACGACGATACGTGGGACCGCAGCGGGGACCAGAAGAGGCACGAGTTCCAGAGGAGGATCGTCGGGGACCTCGACGCACGGGGGATCCCGTACATAACCTTGACGGGGGACCTGGAAACAAGGATGCGTAAGGTGGACGAGGCGCTGGACACTTTCAAACCGTTTTCAGGCAATAATGGAGGAAGATAAGATGATCGGAGCGATAACAGGCGACATAGTGGGATCGATATACGAGTTCGACAACAAAAGGAGCAAGGACTTCGAGCTCTTCGGCGCAGGGTGCGGGTTCACGGACGACACGGTGATGACGGTCGCCGTCGCGGAGGGGCTGATGGAGGGCGGCCGCCCGGAGAACTACGTCAAGGCGATGAAGCGTCTGGGGAGGATGTACCCCGGCGCAGGGTACGGGGGGATGTTCGGGCGGTGGCTGTTCAGCGCCGACACGGAGCCGTACAACAGCTGGGGCAACGGCTCCGCCATGCGCGTGTCGCCGGTGGGATGGCGGTTCGGCACCCTCGAGGAGACAGAGGCCGCCGCCGGGATAAGCGCGGCGGTCACGCACAGCCACCCGGAAGGGGTCAAGGGGGCGCAGGCGGCTGCTGCGGCGGTCTTCCTCGCGAGGAGCGGCGAGCCGAAAGACATGATAAGATCATACGTCGAGGACAGGTTCGGGTACGACCTGAGCAGGACGCTCGACGAGATCCGCCCAGGGTACAAGTTCAACGAGAGCTGCATGGGGACCGTGCCGGAGGCCATCACCGCGTTCCTCGAGAGCACGGGCTTCGAGGATGCGATACGCAACGCAGTCTCATTGGGAGGCGACAGCGACACGCTGGCCGCGATAACGGGCGGCATCGCGGAGGCGGCGTACGGCGTGCCGGATGCCATAAGGGAGAAAGCCATGTCCCTGCTCGACGGGCCGCTGTTAGAGGTGCTGGAACGGTGGTCCCGTTCCTTCCCATGNCCCCCCTGCCGGCAGGGCGCCCCGGCGGCTCGGCGGGGGTCTGGTTCCAGACCCCATGCCGCCATTGCATCATGTTAAATACAAGAATGAGATAGGACAGGGCGGGCCGAGGTAATCTAGTCCGGTAAGGTGGCGGTCTCGAAAACCGCTGGCGTTTCGCCTCGGGAGTTCAAATCTCCTCCTCGGCGCCACTTGTCACAAGTCCTGGCACAGGTCACTCCCTCCTTGGCGTCGCCGCAGGGGCATGATATGAAAAATGAATACGGGGCGGGGGAACCCCCGCCCCGGTCTGGTTTCAAAGGTTCTTTTCCACGGTGTCGTGCACAGAGCCGTCGGCGTTCCTGACCACCGCCCTGATGGGCATCTGGCCGGGGAGGCTGTGGGTCGCGCACGAGTTGCAGGGGTCGTACACCCTGAACGCCATCTCCACCATGTTCAGCAGGCCGGGGGAGATCATGTGGTCCTTTATCAGGGCCTTGGCGATCTTCGCCGTGTCTATGTTCATGGGGCCGTTGTTGTTCGTCGTCCCGACAACGAGGTTGCATGCGGTCACGATGCCGTTCTCGTCGCAGGTGTAGTCGTGCGTGAGCGTCCCCCTCGGGGCCTCCACGCAGCCCACGCCGCGCCCTCCGGGCACGATGTCCTTCTGCTTTATGTTCGGGTCGGTGATGTTCGGGTCGTACGCGTTCTGGTGGACCTTCTCCGCGGCGTAGATCATCTCGATGATCCTCGCCCAGTGGGTCGCGAGGTTGAAGTGCACGGGCCCCTCCACCCCGAGGCTCTTGAACGTGGCCTTGAACTCCTCGAAGGCGGCCTGCGCCTTCGGCGTGGAGATGCTCTCCGAGACGTTCAGCCTCCCGAGGGGGGTGGCGCGGTACATGCCGCTGTCCATGCCGGCGACCATTCCCTTGTACCCGGGCTTCCTCAGGTAGGGGAACTTCTCGTAGGACCACGGCTCGACCGCCTCCCCGATGTGGTCGAGGTAGTCGTACGCGTCGTACTTGTCCGCCTCGGCGCCCTTCGGGTCGACGACCCTTACCTTGCCGTCGTGGAACTCCAGCTGGTTCTTCGCGTTCACCAGGCCCATGTTGTACAGCTCGCTGTAGTACAGGTCCGGGTTCTTGATTATGTTCAGGTAGTCCTCGTTCTTCAGCACCACGTCCTTGAACACGCCCAGCGAGGCCTCCGCGAATGCGACGAGGTTGTCGGCGTACCCTTGGATCTCCTTCGCCTCGTCCCTGCTTATGGCCTTGCTGACCCCGCCGGGGACGCCCATCACGGGGTGCGTCGGCTTGCCGCCGATTATGCCCTGGATCCTCTGCGCCTCCGCGCGCGCCTTCAGCACGGCGGAGCCGAGCTCCAGCCCCACGCGGGCGACCACGCCGAGGACGTTCCTCTCAGCGGCCGGCGCCGCCGGCCCGCAGACGAAGTCCGGCGCGGCCAGGGCGTAGAAGTGCGCTATGTGGCTGTGCACGAAGTGCGCGTGGTAGAACAGGTCCCTTATGCGGAACGCCGCCTCCGTCGGCTTCGTGCTGTAGCAGCCGTCTATCGCCTTCGTCGACGCCATGTGGTGCGCGCCGGGGCAGACGCCGCAGAGCCTCGCCGTTATCTGGTTGAGCTCCACAACCTTCCTCCCCACGCAGAACCTCTCGAACCCTCTGACCTCCGGGACCTGCCAGTACGTGTTGGCCACGTTTCCTGCGCCGTCCAGGAATATCTCAATCTTCCCATGGCCCTCGAGGCGTGTTATGGGGTCTATCGTAACCCTGTCCGAGGTCGCCTTCTTCTTCTCGTCCCAAATCACTGGTCCTGTCATCTCACTTACCTCCCTTCTCCACGACTGACTTCTTTATCAGGGACTTGCCCATGGTGAAAGCGTAGAAGTACCCGAGCGGGTCCTTGACCGTCGACATTATGTCTATGATCTTGTCCTCACCCATCGTCGCGTCGTCGTCCAGCACGGGGAACAGCGACGCTATCGCCGTCATGGCGCTGGCGCCGTGCTCCTGGACCGCCGCCGTGGGGCCGTAGCACCCGCGGCACGGCTGCCCCACCCTGGTGCACTTCGCGTTGCAGCCCCCGACCGTCGCCGGCCCGAGGCAGAGCATGCCCTGGTCCATCAGGCAGAGCTCGGGGTCCACGTCGATCTCGTGGGGCTCCACGATCCTCGTGATCCTCCTGTTCTCCTTGCGCCTGGGGCACTGCTCGCAGAGCGTCTTCGCGACCACGCCTATGTTGGTCCCCTTGGGGGGCAGGGCTATGCCCTTGTAGGCGAAGTCGGCCACCGCCTTGAGCAGGTGCGAAATGGACTCCTGCAGCGGGGGGCACCCCGGCACGTAGTAGTCCACGTCTATGACCTGGTCGAGCGTCTTCACGGTGTCGAACAGCATCGGGAGCGTCAGCACGCCCTCCGGCGCCTTGTACTCCACCTGGGGCAGCACCGGCTCGCCCTTGTGGTAGTCTGCCTGGAAGTTCGCCGTGGTGGGCACCTTGTTGTAAGCGTACTCGAGTATCTCGTCCTTCCCGCCGGGGACGAGGTTCGCCAGAGCCGGGGACCCGCCGAAGCACGCGCACGCCCCGTAGGACACCACGATGAGCGACTTCTTCCTCAGCAGCTTCACCATGTGCTCGTTCTCCGTGTTCCTGACCGCGCCGGATATTATGGACACGGTTATGGACCCGTCCTCCATCTCGGCGATGTCGTGCTCCTTCCCGTCGGCGGCGATCGGCCACATGACCACGTTCGCGATGTCGCCGACGGTGAGTATCCTCTCGTTGATGTCGAGGATCGACACGTCGCACCCGCCGCAAGCGGCCGCCCAGTATATGGCGAGGTTTATCTTGCCGTTGGGGGGCGCGCCGGGGAGCAGGTCCCCGAGGTCGGCCATCTTGAGCTGCGCCGCGGCTATGGACTCGGGGCTCTTCGTGTAGCAGGCCGCTCCCTGCGCGGGGGGCTTGCTCTCTTTCTTGGCAGGCTTGGCCGCGGCCGCCTTGGGCGCGGCCTCCTTGCCCTTCTTCTTGAATCTGTCAAAGAACGACATAATTACTCCTCCTTCAGCGGCGTGGGGCCGAGCTCCTTGATCGTGCCGACGAACTCCGTCAGCGTCTTCTGGAACTTCTCCCCCTCGGATGCCGAGACCCACTCGAGCTTCAGCCTCCTCGGGTCGAACCCGTACTGCTCCAGCACCATCCTGGTCAGCGCGATCCTCCTCCTGGCCCTGTAGTTCCCGCCTATGTAGTGGCAGTCCGCAGGGTGGCAGCCGAGGATTATGACCCCGTCCGCCCCTTTCGCGAGTGCCCTGAGTATGAACTCCGGGTCCACCCTCGCCGAGCACATCGTCCTTATGATGCGGAAGTTGGGGGGCATCTGGAGCCTCGCCACCCCCGCGCCGTCGGCCCCTGCGTAGGAGCACCAGTTGCAGCAGAACGCCACTATCTTCGGTTCGAAATCCGACATGCTCACACCCCCGCCTTGTCGAACAGCGCGTCGATCTCAGCGATTATCTGCTTGTTCCTGAACCCTCTCTGCTCCATCGCCGCCGCCGGGCAGGAGGCCACGCAGGAGCCGCAGCCCTTGCAGAGGCCGGGGTTCACGTTGCTGATCAGCCCGCCCGCCTCGTCGCAGACGAGGGTTATCGCGTTGTAGTCGCAGCAACCGACGCACACGCCGCACCCGTCGCACAGGTCGGGGTTGGAAACCGCCACTATGCCCTCGGATATCAGCTTGTCCTTTGATATGATGGTCAGCATCCTCGCCGCCGCGCCGGAGCCCTGGGCGATGCACTCGTCCATGAACTTCGGCCAGTGCGCGGTCCCTGCCACGTACACGCCCTCCGTGGCGAAGTCCACGGGCCTGAGCTTCTGGTGCGCCTCGAAGAAGAACCCGTCCTTGCTGATCGGGACCTTCACCATCTTAGCGATCTCCTCCTTCTCCTCGCGGAGGGGCGCCAGCCCGGCCGCGAGCACGAGGGTGTCCGCGGGGACCTCGACGTCCCTGCCGAGTATCGAGTCGTGCGCTTTCACCTTGTTCCCGTCGAAGTCGGGCAGCGCGTCGTCGGCGCAGTACCTGAGGAACCTCACACCGAGGCTGGACGCCTTGTTGTATAGCTCCTCGCGGAACCCGTACGTCCTTATGTCCTTGTGTATTATGGACACGTTCGCCGTCGGGTCGGCCATCTTTATCTGGATCGCGTTGCGGAGCGCCCCTGCGCAACAGACGCGGGAGCAGTACTTCACAGAGCTGTTCCTGGACCCGACGCACTGGACGAACACTACGTCCTTCCCGCCGAACTTGCCGCTCGCGAGGGCGTCCTCGACCTCCAGGGTCGTCATTACCTTCTTGTCCTTGCCATAGCCGTACTCCGTCGGCTTGTACTGGGCGGCCCCGGTCGCGAACAGGACCGCGCCGACGGGTATCTCCTTGCCGCCGTTCAGGACGACCTTGAAGTTCCCGACGAACCCGGGTATGTCGGCGACGGATGCGCCCTTGTGGACCGTGATGTTCTTGCAGCCCTCGACCTTGGCGACGAGCTCCTTCATGAACGCGGCGACATCCTTCCCGTCCTCCTTGTGGCGGAACTTGAGCGCGAACCCGCCGAGCTCCTTCTCCCTCTCGATGATGTGGACGGGGATCCCCTGGGCGGCTATGTCCAGCGCCGCGGTCATGCCGGTTATGCCGCCGCCGATGACGGCGGCCGACCTGGTGACCTCTATCTCTGAGCCTACGAGGGGCTCCAGCAGCGCGACCTTGGCGATCGCCATCCTGATGAGGTCCTTCGACTTCGACGTGGCAGCGGCCGCCGCATGCATGTGGATCCACGAGCACTGGTCGCGGATGTTGGCCATGTTGAACAGGTACTTGTTCAGCCCGCCGTCCCTGCACGCCTCCCTGAAGAGGGGCTCGTGCGTCCTAGGGGTGCACGACGCGACCACGACCCTGTTGAGGTCCATTTCCTTTATAGCTGTGGATATCTCCTCCAGGCAGTCCTGGGCGCAGGCGTACTGCGACTGCTTGGACAGCACCACGCCGGGCAGCGTGTTCGCGTACTCGGTCACCGCCGGCACGTCCACCACGGACCCGATGTTTATGCCGCAGTGGCACACCCACACGCCGATGCGGGGCTCCTTGCCCTCGACGTCCTTCTCCTGGGGGTACTCCTTGGGCGCGCGGGGGATGAACTTGTCGTCCACTATGTGGGCGCCCGCCTTCGCCGCCGACCCGCTCGCCTCCGCCACGGAGGTGGGGATGTCCTTCGGCGCGGCGAACGCGCCGGTCACGAACACGCCGGGCCTCGTTGTCTCGAGGGGCTTGAACACCGACGTCTTGCAGAACCCGTACTCGTTGAGGTCTATCCCGAGGGTTCCAGCGAGCTCCGCCGCCCCGTCAGGGGGGTTGAGCCCGATGGAGAGGACGACCATATCGTACTCCTCCGACACGCCGTCGCCGTTGCCGTCAGTGTAGCTGACGATGAGCCTCTTGGTCTCAGGGTCCTCGTCCACGTTCGAGACGCGGGCGGACCTGTGCATGCCAATGCCGTACTCCTTCTGCGCCCTCTCGATGTAGGCCTCGAACTCCTTGCCGTAGGACCTTATGTCCATGAAGAATATGTCCTCTTGGACGTCCATGTGCTCCTTCGTGATGATCGCCTCCTTCGTGGCGTACATGCAGCACACCGAGGAGCAGTACTTCTTCCAGCCGGACTTCTCCGACCTGGAGCCGCAGCACTGTATGAACGCGATCTTCTTGGGATCCTCCCCTGACGAGGGGACGGTTATGTGCCCCCTTGACGGGCCGGACGCGCACATGATCCTCTCGAACTCGAGCGCGGTGACGACGTTCTTGAACCTGCCGTAGCCGTACTCCGTGGCGAGGGCGGCGTCCCATACCTTCAGGCCTGGGGCGGCGATGATGGACCCGACCTCGATCTGGACCTCCTCGTCCTTGTCCTCGTAGTTTATCGCTTTCTTCTGGCAGGTCTTGGCGCACACGCCGCACTTGCCGTTCTGTATCATCCTGCAGTTGGCCGCGTCTATGATGGCGACCCTCGGCACGGCCTGCGCATGGGGGATGTATATGGCCCTCCTCGTGGTCAGGTTGTACTCGAACTCGTCGGGTATCCCCTTGGAGGGGCACTTCCCGAGGCAGTCCCCGCAAGCGGTGCACGACGAGGGGTCGACGTACCTCGCTTTCTTCTTGAGGGTTACCTTGAAGTCCCCTGCCTTGCCGTCCACCTTCATCACTTCGTGGAACGTCAGGGTGGTTATGTTAGGGTGCCCGATGCAGTCCGCCATCTTTGGCGAGAGGATGCATGCGGAGCAGTCGTTCGTGGGGAATGTCTTGTCGAGACGGGACATCGTGCCGCCTATGGTGGGGAGCTTCTCCACCAGGTAGACGTGTATGTCCCGGTCCGCAAGATCCAACGACGCCTGTATACCCGCGATGCCTCCGCCGATAACTAATGCTGATTTCGTCAAATCCTTGCCTCCGTTAGCCAATTGATCAATTGGAACGGGGTGGCGTATGCTCTTTCCTTTTAAAGCACTTACTACATAATGCTTTAAATACCCTAATTCTTTTACAGAGGCGTTTCCATCTGACACCTAAAATGCCAGATACAAATTTGGGATTAGCTCGTTTTCAAGAATACCCAGATGTGTTTTTCATGTAAGCAAAGTGGTATTTCATCCAACGGTAATTCTACTTGACAAATAGTAGCTGTTATGCATAAGAAAATGATATTCGTATGTCTAAACAAAAGCCCCCCTGCCCCTGCACCGAGAAGTATTAAAAAGGGAGATTTTATTAACCCACTCATGGACTTCGGAGATGCCGCTTTTAATCTGGGTATAATAATCGCGTTGGTTGTAGCAATAGCCATAGTCTTCCTCCTCCAAGGGTACCTGGAGGCGAGATACAACCTACGTGACAAGATAACGGGGAAATCCAAGAAAGAATCTACAACTTTTTTGGATGAGTCGGAGGGCGAGAAGAAGTGCGAGATCTGCTACGGGGTGATCGACGAGGACCCCATCGCGAAATGCACCTGCGGCAGGATCTTCCACGACGCATGCGCCAGGCCCACGGGCTCCTGCCCCTACTGCGCCGCCCCCTACGAGAAGATGGAGGTGAGGGAGCCGGAGAGGTCCAGGTGCCCGGTCTGCGGGAGGTTCCTCAAGGGGAACATATGCTCCTGCGGCGCGGTGATACCGAGGAGGGACGACACGTTCCTGTGCAAGTGCGGCAACAGGGTCGACGTCGACAAGCCGGTCTGCAGGAAATGCGGCGCCGTGTACGAGGCGGCGATGATGCCGAAGAAGACCGTCGATGACGAGTGAAGGCGCAGGTGGCTCAGGATGACTGTGAAGAGCAAGGTGGGGAGGAAGAGGTACGTCGCATTCAGCGTGTCGGAGGGCATGACGAAGGAGGCGATCATCAGGGGGCTCAGGTCGGCCGGCCTGCCCGACCCGCCGTACGTGGTGCAGTGCTCCTCCGGCAAGGCGGTGCTCAGGTGCACGCCCGACAAGAGGGAAGGGGCGATAGCCGCGATGTCACGGGTCGACCCTCGGTCGTCTCCGCTTTCGACGTCCGGGACCCTCCGCGGGATCAGGCGCAGGCACCCCGAGCTGATCGCCGCCAAGAGGCGGGGCCCCCGCGTCCGCTCATAAAGCAATAAATAGTGCTTTGCGATAGCGGTCTTAAGAAAGGAGATACAGAAGATGCAACCAGGGCAGATGGCTTATGACCGGGGGATCACCGTGTTCTCCCCCGACGGGAGGTTGTTCCAGGTGGAGTACGCCCGCGAGGCGGTGAAGAAGGGCACGACCACGATCGGTCTGAAGTTCAAGAGCGGCGTCATCCTCATAGTGGACAAGAGGCTGTCCAGCAGGCTCGTGGAGCCGGACTCGATAGAGAAGATATACGACGTCGACGAGTACATCGGCTGCGCCACGTCCGGCCTCGTCGCGGACGCGAGGGTCCTCATAGACGAGGCCCGTAGGTACGCGCAGAGGCACAAGATCACCTACGGGGAGAACATAGCCGTGGAGCTCCTCGTCAAGAGCGTCTGCGACTACAAACAGAACTACACCCAGTACGGGGGCGGCCGCCCCTTCGGCGTGGCCCTGCTGGTGGCCGGCGTCGACGACATGGGCGTGCACCTGTTCGAGACCGACCCCTCTGGCGCCCTCGTCGCGTACAAGGCGACGAGCATCGGCTCCGGGAGGCCGGTCGTCATGGACGTCTTCGAGAAGGAGTTCGAGGACGGTATGACGTTCGAGGCCGCCGCCAAGCTCGGGCTGAAGGCCCTCGGCGCGGCCATCGAGGACTCCCTCTCGGCGGATTCCGTGGAGATCGGGGTCGTCGAGACAGGTAAGAAATTCAGGCGGCTTGCCGAGTCAGAGATCGTCAAGCTGATCGGCAAGGGCTGAGCGGCGGTCCCATGGTGAATCTGGACGACGCCATAATCGCCAGGCTCGAAAGCCACGGGGAGACGTTCGAGGTGCTCCTCGACCCCGCCGTGATGACCCTCCTCAAGCAAGGGAAGAGGATCGACATCGTGGAGTACCTGGCCGTCGAGGAGGTGTTCAAGAACTCGGGCAAGGGCACGAGGCCCGCCGAGGGGAAGGTGAAGGAGGTCTTCGGCACCGACGACATATCCGAGATAGCCAGGAGGATCGTCGAGAAGGGCGAGGTCCAGATGACCGTGGAGCAGCGGAAGGAGATGCTCGAGGCGAAGAGGAACCAGGTCGTCAGCTACATAGCCGCGAACGCCATAAACCCACAGACCAAGCTCCCCCACCCGCACCTCAGGATCGAGCTGGCCCTCGAGGAGGCGAAGTTCCATGTGGATCCCTTCAAGCCGCTGGAGAAAGAGATAGACGAGGCGATGAAGCTCCTCCGCCCGCTCCTCCCGATACGTTTCGAGAAGAGCAAGGTCGCCATAAAGCTGAAGGGCGACGACTACGGGAGGTGCTTCGACGACATGGTGCGCTGCGGGGTCATCGACAGGGAGGAATGGACGGCCGACGGCTCGTGGATAGGGACGATGGAGCTGCCGGCGGGCATGGTCCAGGAACTGACGGAGAAGCTCAAGCACAAGACGAAGGGCTCCGCATCGATAAAACTGATTTAACGTTCGAACAGAGAGAAGTGATAACAATGGAAAGAAGAAACGCCAGGCCCGCTCGTGAGATCGTGGTTCCAGGGGAGCTGCTGGACGACAGCGGCATGGACGCCGGGAGCAACGCGTACGTGCGGGACGGCAAGGTGTACGCCGGGGTGCTGGGCGTGAGGAACGTGTACCACGACACCGTCGGCGTCATCCCGCTGGGCGGGCGCTACATGCCCAGCACAGGGGAGACCGTGATAGGGGTCATCGAGGACATCGGCCCGTCGAACTGGCTCGTCGACATAAACGCGCCGTACCCGGCGCCGCTGCATGTGAACGAGGTCCCGTGGAAGGTTGAGTTCGGGGACACGTCCAAGTACCTCAACGTGGGCAACGTCGTCCTGCTGAAGATCCTGATGGTGGACGAGAGCAGGAAGATACAGGTCACGATGAAGGACTCGGGGCTCAGGAGGATCGAGGGGGGCCAGCTGATAGAGATGCCCCACTCGAAGGTCTCCAGGGTCATCGGGAAGAGCGGCTCCATGATACAGATGCTCAAGAACCTCACGGACTGCCGCATATTCGTCGGGCAGAACGGGAGGATCTGGATCGACGGGGACGAGCACGCAGACGTGGCCGTGGAGGCTATAAGGATGATTGAGAACGAGGCCCAGAGCAGCAACCTCACCGAGAGGGTGGAGAGGTTCATCAAGGGCAGGCTCCAGAAGGGAGACGACATAGAGGGATATTGATGAGCGGACAGACCGACATGGTATTGGTCGATAAGAAGGGCGTAAGGATCGACGGCAGGAAGGCCGACGAGCACAGGCCCGTTCACATCGAGGCGGGGGTGCTCAGCAACGCTGACGGCTCCGCGTACTTGGAGATAGGCAAGAACAAAGTGCTGGCGGCGGTGTACGGGCCGAGGGAGTGCCATCCGAGGCACCTGCAGGACCCGACGAAGGCGATAATCCAGTGCAAGTACAACATGCAGGCGTTCTCGGTCAGCGACAGGAAGCGGCCGGGGCCCGACAGGAGGTCGATAGAGATCTCGAAGATAATCGCCGAGGCCCTGGAGAAGGTGGTGCTCACCGAGCTCTACCCCCGGGCGTCCATAGACGTGTACATCGAGATACTGCAGGCGAACGCGGGGACGCGGTGCGCCGGCCTGACGGCCGCCTCGGTGGCCCTCGCCGACGCGGGGATACCCATGCGGGACATAGTTCCAGCGGTCGCCGCCGGCAAGGCGGACGGCCACGTCCTCCTCGACCTCAACAAGGAGGAGGACAACTTCGGGGAGGCCGACGTCCCGCTGGCGATAGTCCCGTCGACGGACGAGATCGTCCTCCTGCAGATGGACGGGAACATGACCCGGAAGGAGTTCGACAAGGCCCTGGACCTCGCCTTCGGCGCATGCCACGAGATATACGACATACAGAAGGCGGCCCTCAAGAAACGCTACGAGCCGTCGAAAGGGGGTGACGAGGATGAGTGAGCACGTCATATCGGAGATCAAGAGGAACCACATAACGAACCTCCTCAAGGAGGGCAGGAGGGTGGACGGGAGGGGCCCCGAGGACTTCAGGGAGATGACCCTGGACGTCGGATGCATTGAGAGCGCGGACGGCTCCGCCAGGGTCAAGCTGGGGAGGACCGAGGTCATCGCCGGCGTGAAGATAATACCGGGGACGCCGTTCGCGGACACCCCGAACAGCGGGGTCCTGACCATGGGAGCCGAGCTCATCCCCATGGCGCACCCCACCTTCGAGTCCGGTCCCCCGGGCGAGGACGCGATCGAGCTGGCGAGGGTCGTCGACCGCGGCGTGCGCGAGTCCGGGATGGTGGACGTGAAGCAGCTGTGCATGGTGCCGGGGGAGTCGGTGTGGATGTGCTTCGTGGACATGTACGCCCTGGACTACGACGGCAACCTGTTCGACGCCTCCAGCCTAGCCACCGTGCTAGCGCTGAGGTCGGCGGTCATACCGGGGGAGCAGTACGGGAAGGGGGAGAACAGGCCCCTGCCGGTCACCTGCACCCCTGTGTCGGTCACGTCGGTCAAGATAGGAAATGATTTAATACTCGACCCAAATTTCGACGAGGAGATGATCTCGTCCGCCCGCCTCACCGTCACCACTGACGACAAGGGGAACTTCAGGGCCATGCAGAAGGGCGGGAGGGGCTCGATCACACGCGACGAGCTCAGCCTGTGCCTGGACAGGGCCGTGGAGAAGGGCAAGGCGGTCAGGAAGATCATCGGGTGATACAATGGCGAAAAGAACAAAGAAAGCGGGCACCGCAGGCAGGTTCGGCGCGAGGTACGGCGTGGTGGTCCGCAACAGGGTCAAGAACATCGAGGCCCACCAGAAGGCGAGGCACGAGTGCCCCGTCTGCCACCACATGTCGGTGAAGAGGGTCAGCTCAGGGATATGGGAGTGCAGGCACTGCGCCGCGAAGTTCGCGGCGGAGGCGTACAGCCCCAAGACGAAGAAGGACCTGTCTCAGGTCCCGGAATGACGGGCGCGGGGACCACATGGCAGAGTACAGATGCGCCAAGTGCGGCGAACGTGCCAAGAACGTCAACTCCCTGGGGCTCCAGTGCGAGAAGTGCGGGTCGAAGATCTTCTTCAAGGACAGGCCGAACGTGAAGAAGGTCCTGAAATCGGACTGACATGTACGCGGCGGAGATCGTGGCGGCATCGGACGACGCGCCGGGCGTGGCGTCCGCGCTGGGCCCGGAGGCGGGGAGGGACCTCCCCCGCACCGGGGCGTCGGTGCGGCTCGAGGGGGGCGCCTGCGTGGTGCGCCTCACGGCCACGGACGCCTCCGCCATGAGGGCGGCGCTCAACGCATACCTGGAATGCATAAAGGTGACAGAGGACATAGGCAGGATAACAAGGTGAGATGATGAACAACATAAGCCCCCAGCTACAGAACCAGATAGCCCAGTACCAGCAGGCGCAGCAACAGCTCCAGGCGGTGTCCACGCAGAGGATGCAGATGGACGCCCAGCGCAAGGAGATGGCGAGGACGTCGGAGGAGCTCGCCAAAGCCACAGGCGACGTCTACAAGAGCTCCGGCTCGCTCCTGATAAAGGTGGACGACAAGGAGAAGATCATGACCGACATCGAGGAGTCCATCGAGGCCCTCGACGTGAGGATCAACGGCCTCGCGCGCCAGGAGAAGATGCTGCGCGAGAGGTACGAGGCCCTCCAGGAGACCATAAACAAGGCCATGGGGCAGGGCAGCCCCGAATAAACCCGTTCCCAAACCATCCTTTGATGTAAAGTTTTATTAACATATAGTAAAGTACGCTTTACATGAAACAGCAACCCCTCGTGATCTACGCCTGGGCCGCCGCCGCGGAGGTGGCCGTCCTGATGTCCATCTTCCTCTTCGGGCTGCCGCCCTTGGCGCTCCTGTTCACCGCTGCGGTGGTGGGATCCGCCGTGGCGGCGGGGATCGCCATAGGATACCGCCGGGGGCCCAAGATGGGGTTCCCTGCGAAGGAGGACGAGATGTCCCGCGACATCCTGCACAGGTCCACCCATTACGCGTTCGTCATCTCGATGCCCCAGCTCCTTGCCGCCTGGATCGTGGTCGAGATTGCCGAGATGCACACGGACGTGGATGTGGCATGGGTCGCAAAAACAATGCTCCAAGTTATCCTTATGTTGTTGGTGATGACATGGATAGTGTCCTACATCGTCCTCAACAAGAGGATGCAGACAGAAAAGTAAACGGAGCCGGGGGCTTGCTGGCATCGTCCAGAAGAGCTTGTTAGCTCAGGGCCTCCTTACCGGAACCCCTTCCCGAGCCATCTTTTGATGTAAAGGTTTATTAACATTTAGTAAAGTACACTTTACATGAACAACACCGCTTTCAGAGTCTACTTCGGCATCGTCACGGTCGAGATTGCAGTCCTCGTAGCACTCTTAGTCCTCACGCCGGACCCCTGGTTGATAGAGCTGCCGCCAGGATGGTCTGAGCCTGGGCTCGAACTCGCGCCCCCGCCGCCGTTCATCGAGATGGTTAACTCTAACCCATTCCTGCTCACATTGGTGCTACTTACCGTTGCAGGGGTCACAGCGGCGCTTTTACATGCAGTCTTCATGTTGCGCAAGCCCAAGTACGAGACCAGGGAGGACGAGAGGACGGAAGAGGTCGCCCGCATGTCCGCTTACTACGCCTTCATTGTCGTGGTGCCTCAGCTCTTTGCCATGTCCATCTTCCTGATGGCCCTTGACAAGCCCAGATGGACCAGAGGCTGGGAGTCCGATGCGGGGGTGACGCTGATGCTCATCGCCATGCTGTTGTTGATGGCATACTCTATATCCCATTACGTCATTGACAGGAGGATGCGGAGAGATGGATAACGGCGTCAGGGTCCTGCGGGCAGTGATGGGCATCACCCAAGAAGAGCTCGCAGAGGCGCTCGACGTGTCCCGTCAGACTGTTATAGCTATCGAGAACGGGAAGTACGACCCTTCCCTGAAACTTGCTTTCAAGATCTCAAACTTCTTCGGGAAGAGCATAGAGGAGATATTCAACGGAAAGGAGGAGTAAAATTGGAAACACTTATAGTGAACGACGTGAGAAAGGCATACGGGGAGATCGAGGCGGTCAAAGGCGTCAGCTTCTCGGTGAACGAGGGGGAGGTCTTCGGCCTGATAGGCCCTAATGGCTCGGGCAAGACCACGACCCTCCGCATGATATCCACGCTCCTGCGGCTGACGTCGGGGAGCATCAACGTGTGCGGCCATGACGTTACCGGGGACCCGGACAAGGTCAGGGGGGTCATAAGCTACCTCCCCGAGGACGCCGGGGCGTACAAGACGCTCACCGGGAGGGCCTACCTCAGGTTCATGGCGGGGTTCTTCGCCGACGGCGAGGAATACGAGAAGATGGTCGACGCAGGCATAAAGCTCGCCGACCTCGGGGACAGGATAGACTCGAAGGTCGACACCTACAGCAAGGGCATGGCGAGGCGGCTCCTGATTGCAAGGGCTGTGATGCCCTCTCCGAAAATAGCGATAATGGACGAAGTCACTTCGGGCCTCGACGTCATCAACGCCTACGAGATCAGGGAGATCATCAGGGGCATCACGAAGAAAGGGGTGACTGTGCTGCTCTCGTCGCACAACATGTTCGAGGTGGACATGCTCTGCGACAGGATCGCTATGATCAACGAGGGGCGCCTCGTCCTGACGGGGACCCCTGCTGAGCTCAAGGAGAGGTACGGTGCCGCCAACCTCGAGGAAGTGTTCGTGAAGGCGGTGAAAGGATGAACCACCTCCTGAACCTCACGAAGAAAGAGCTCAAGGAGCTCCTGACGCCCGGCGCGATAGTCTCCGTCGTGGTCATGGTCTTCATATTCATGGGCGTGGGGACGATGATAAGCAGCGAGACCGAGAGCCTGTCCGCCCCGTCCAAGATCGGAATCATAAACGACGACACGGGGTACTGGTCCGAGTTCGCCATCGAATCGATGTATTACTATTACACGGACTACCCTGAGGGCCCGATGCTCGCCTATGAGGAGGCCTTGGAATACATATTCGTGCTCGATGTACCGAGCGGGGACTTCGAGGGCATAAACAAAGAGATGAACGACAATGGGCTGGTCACCGTATTCCTGATCCCTGACGATTTCACCGAGAGGATAAACAGCAAAGAACAGACCACGATCAGGCAGTACTACGTGTTCAACAACGAGGGGCTTCTGGGCACCACGTCGTCCTTGGTCTCGTCGCTGCAGATCCCTCTGGTGTCCAGCATGATATCGTACGAGCTCACGTCAAGCATCACGGAGCCAGGCACGCCAGCGGGATTCCTCCTCCAGCCTGTCGTTGTGAGCCCCCCGCAGACTTACGTCAAGGGGGAGATCCACGATGGCGTGACCCCCACCGACATCGCCAGCACGATCATGAGCCAGACGATGATGGTGCCGATAGTGATCATGATGATCATCATGGTCATAGGCGGCATGGTCATATCCTCAATGGGGACCGAGAAGGAGAACAAGACGCTCGAGACGCTCCTCACGATGCCCATGAAAAGGACGACCATCGTGAGCGGCAAGCTGATGGCGGCTGCGATCGTGGGGCTCATCTACGGCATACTCTACATGGTGGGCATGTCGTTCTACGTCGGCGGGGTCACCGGCTCCATGGGAGGGGTGAACCTCCAGGACTACGGCCTCAGCATGGGCATACTGGAGTGGGCGCTGATGGCGGTGATGATATTCCTGGCCATATTCTGCGCCCTCGGCATCTGCATGATACTGGGCGCGTTCACGAAGAACTTCAAGGCCTCGCAGACGATGCTCCTGCCGATCATGGTCCTGGCCATGATACCCATGTTCGTCACGATGTTCACCACCTGGGGGAGCCTGCCGCCCCTCGTGCAGGGGATCATATTCGCGATCCCCTTCTCGCACCCGATGATGGGGATGAACAACCTGATGTTCGGGGACATGACCATAGTCCTGGCCGGCATTGCGTACCTGCTCGTGTTCACCCTGGCGATAATATTCATCACCGTCCGGCTGTACAAGTCGGACATCCTGCTGACGGGCCTGGGCGCCACCCGTGCAGGGAAGGCGGCGAAGGCCCTGGCGAAGAAAGGGAGATGAATGATCGAAGAGACGGCGGAGCTGCTGAGGGCGGGGAACAAGGTGATCCTCGTCCACGGGAACGCGGACATGGACGCGGTGGGGTCGGCCTTCGCGCTCTCGGTCTGTTTCCCTGGCGGCGACATATATGCGCCCGAGGGGATAGACCGGGTGGCCGGCATAGCCGCGGAGAAGCTGGGCATCAGCGTCCTCGAGGAGTGCGACCTCGGGGCGTACGACCTCGTAGTGGTGGTGGACACATCCTCCCCTGAGCAGCTGGGGCCCGCCGCCCTCTCGATCCCGGCGGGGAGCGTGGTGATCGACCACCACATGCCCACCGGGAAATGGGAGGGGATGCACTTCCTCTGTGACAGCTCGAGGACATCCTGTTGCGAGATCGTCAAGGACGTCATCGAATCCGCCGGCGCGGCGATACCCAAAAGCGCGGCCATGGCCCTGTTGGGGGGGATGCTGACCGACAGCGGCCACTTCCAGTACGCCAACCCAGCCATGATGAGGGCCTTCGCCGACCTGCTCCAGGACTGCGGCATACACGTTGACGAGGTGTTCAGCCTCACCAGGGCCCAGACGACGGCATCCGAGAGGATAGCCGTGATGAAGGCCGTCGGCAGAGCGAAGTTCGACCTCATCGGCGACATGATCGTCTCGGTTTCCTACGGGGGGAGCTTCGAGGCCTCCTCCTGCAGGGCGCTCATGGTGGCGGGGGCCGACGTCGCATTCGTCGGGTCCCAGAGGGACGACGAGTTCAGGATAAGCGCCAGGGCGACCCAGGACATCGTCAGGCGGGGCATCCACCTGGGCAACATCGTGAACGGGATAAGCGGCGAGACGTCCGCCGACGGGGGCGGCCACGGCGGCGCCGCCGGGATCTCGGGGACCGGGGACGTGGAGGCCATGCTCCACATCTGCATGCAGAGGACGATGGAGGAGTTCAGGGCCATCAAGAGGGCCCAGCAGGACAAGGTCACCTGAGCCTGTCCGCCCCCTCGAACACCCGCCTCATCGCGGCATAGCCGTCGGGGTGCTCGGCGAAGTAATCCCTGACCGGGGCGAGGACCGTAGCCAGGGACTCGGACAGGCCGTTCTTAAGGTCCAGAGGGAACAGGGAGCCGGAGTAGTAGGCCTCCGCCAGCTCCTCGTACGATGCGAACGACACGTCGCCGCCGAACTTCTCCGGCCTCGGTATGTCCATCCTGCCGAGGCGGGGGAACACGACGTGCCTGCAGAGCATCATGACGGGGTTCTCCCCCTCCTTCTCCTTCTCCGGGGGGCAGAAGGCCTTCTTCATCTTGCTCTTGATGGCCTCGTCGTCATCATGGATGTTTATGCTGCCGCTCGGGTCGCTCTTGGACATCTTGAAAGCGGCAGGGTCCATCCTGTCCCCACCTTTCAGCCCTGGGAGCAGCGGCGTGTGGAGCGCGACCGGCTTCTTCCAGCCTAGCTTCTCCGCCGCGTCCCTGGCGAGCATGTGGGCCCTCCTCTGATCAATCCCCGCGTATGCGAGGTCTATGTCCATGCAGAATATGTCTGTCGCCTGCAGTATCGGGTATATGAGCTTCGAGAAGTCCACCTCGGCCTCGTCCTCGGACCTCCCCATTATGGTCATCGCCCTCTTTACCCTGGACAGGGTCGTCGCTTTCGCTACCTTTATCACCTTCTCCCAGTACGCTATGTCGCTGAGTATCTCGCTGGCGTAGACGAACCTCACCCCGTCGTCCGGCACCCCGAGGGCTTTGAAACAATCTTCCATGTACCTGGCGCATGTCCTTATGTTGTCGAGGTCGCCGCCCAGCTTGTCATTGATGTAGGCGTGCCAGTCCGCCCAGAACACTATTACGTCGAACCCCGCCTCCGCAAGGTCCCTGATCTTGGACGCGACCAGCGCCCATCCCAGGTGCACCAGGCCGGACGGCTCGAACCCTATGTATGCCCTGGGCGCCTCTTCCTTCGTGAGGAGGTCCCTCAGCTCCTCCTCTGTGACGATCTCCTCGGCGCCTCTGGTCACTATGGCCAATCTCTGTCCTACATCCATTGGAATCGAGCCGTTATCACGGGGGTTTTATAAAAAGGTCACTCGATGGTACAATTAAAAACCCGCACAGCGTTCCGCCCATGATGCATGACAAGCTGAAAGCCAGCGTGATGCGGAGCCCGGTGATCGACTTGAGCGGCTACCCGTACATGGTCCACCCGGTCACCGACGGCGTGCCGCTCATGAACCCGGACTTGCTCGACGAGGTGATAGAATGGATGATGTCCGTCTGCGGCTTCGACTGCGACGCCATCGCAGCGCCCGAGTCCATGGGGATACCCCTCGCGGTGCCCTTGTCGCTCAGGCTGAGGATACCCTACACGGTTATCAGGAAGAGGCGGTACGGACTCGAAGGTGAGATCGAGGCCTCATACAGCACCGGCTACTCCCGCCACGAGGCGTACATCAACGGCCTCAAGAAGGGAGACAGGGTCGTCATCGTGGACGACATCCTCAGCACTGGGGGGACCCTGTCCGCCGTCATCGGTGCCATGAGGGATAACGGGATAACCGTGAGCGACGTCCTGATTGTGTTCAACAAGAGCCCGGACTTGGAGGGGCTCGGCGCTCGCCTCGGCGTGGGTATCAAGAGGATGTTGGACATATCTGTGGAGGGCGGGTCTGTCAAAGTGGGGGATCCTTAGTATAACTGTAGTCGGGGGGTTTAAGCCAGAGGGCGGCCGTCGTCGCCCGTGGGCCCCGAAGTTGTCATGTTTGTGTTGGGCGCGTGCCTTGCGGGCGCCGCCATAGGGACGTTCACCGGGCTGGTTCCGGGGATACACGTCAACACCCTCGCCTCGATCATGCTGGCGTCCTACCCTGCGATCGGCTCCTTCGTGTCGTCCTTCGCGGACCCGGCGTACGTCCCGGTGATCGTGTCGTCCTGCATAATGTCCGCATCCGTGGTGCACTCGTTCGTCGATTATGTTCCAGCAGTCTTCATCGGCGCGCCGGATCCGGACGAGGCGCTGACGGTGCTGCCTGGTCACAGGCTCCTGATGCAGGGCCACGGCATGCGCGCTGTGCGGGCGGCCGCGATAGGCAGCGCCGTCGGCGCCGCATCGGCGGTGATGCTCGCGATCCCGGTGCAGTTCCTGATGCTGAACGGGCTGGCGGGGTGGCTCGACTTCTTCACCGTGTCGGTCCTGCTCTTCACGCTCTCCGCCATAGTCCTGAAGGAGAAGGGCGCCGTGGGCAAGGCCTGGGCGACCGCGCTCGTGCTGGTGTCCGGCACGCTGGGCCTGCTCTGCATGGACCTGCCGATACCCTCCACAGGGATCGCAGGGGAAGGGACCCTGCTGTTCCCGCTCCTCACCGGGCTGTTCGGGATGCCCGTGCTGCTCAGCTCGTTCAAGAACGCCTCCATCCCTGAGCAGCAGGACGACGGCCTCCCGCCCGTGGGCTGCGCCCCAGGCGTCAAGGGGGTGCTGATGGGCTCCATAGCAGGATGGTACCCCGGCATAACCGCGACCGCGGGGGCGACGCTCTCGTCGATCTTCATGCCTGAGGACAAACCGGAGAGGTTCATCTCGGTGGTCGCGTCCATAGGCACGGTGACATCGATTTTCTCACTCGTCACCCTGTCCGTCTCCGGCAGCGGGAGGTCGGGGACTGTGCTCGTGATAAGGGAGATAATCGGGGGCGGCGCATCTGGGTTCTGCTCGCCCGAGTTCCTCCTGCTGCTGCTGAGTACCGCCGCCGCATCGTTCCTCGGCTACCATCTCACGATACGCGCCGGCAGGCTCATGAGCAGCGTGGCGGGCAGGATAGACCCCGCCGCCCTCAACAAGGCCGTCATCGGCCTCATCATCATCCTCGTGCTGCTGCTGACCGGGCCGTTCGGCCTGCTGATACTGGTGGTGTCGGTCGTTGTGGGGATGATCCCCCAGGATGCGGGCGTCGGTAGGATACCCCTGACGGGATGCCTGATGCTCCCCGTCGTCGTCCACGGGCTGTTCGGCGCGCTGTTCTGAGCGCGCCTGCACGGACAACAGTGGTTTATACCCGCACAATCTCCCATATTGCATGCAAAATGGCGGCCGGACGGGGGGCAGCGCGGCGCTGATGCTCGCCGTCATCGCATTCGTCTCGCTGATGGACGGCCTGGATGCCAGCATAGTGAACGTCGCCCTGCCGGCGATGGCGAAGGAGTTCGGCACGGACACCGGGACTATCGCATGGGTGGCCGTGATATACTTCGTCATGCTGGCGGGCCTCATCGTCGCGTTCGCGAGGGTCGCGAAGAACGGCCCGATCAAAGGGGTGCTCCTTGCGGGCCTCGCCCTGTTCACGGCGGGCTCGCTGTTCTGCGGCGTGTCGGCGAGCCTCGAGATGCTGCTGGCATTCAGGGCGGTGCAAGGGGTGGGCGCGGCGATGATGGCCGCCGCCGTGCCAATGGCGTGCGTGAGGCACCTCCCGCCGTCCGACCTCGGGCTCGGCATGGGCGTCATCACCCTCGGGTGCTCCGTGGGCTTCGCGCTGGGCCCGGCCGCCGGCGGCCTCATCACCGACCTGATATCTTGGCACTGGATATTCCTGATCAACGTGCCCCTCGGCCTGGCCATCGTCCCGCTCGCCCTGAAGGCCATACCTGCGGACGAGGCGCAGGGGGACAGGAGGAGGATCGATGTCGCCGGCGCGGCGCTGCTCTTCTCCGCTGTGATGTGCGGGATCGCCGCCGTCGAACGCGCCCCGTACCCCGATGGCTCCATCTGGGTCATTACGGCGGCAGTCGTTTGCGCAACGTCGCTCGCCGCCTTCGTGGCCGTCGAGCTGAGAAGGGCGGACCCTTTGCTGGACCTCCGCGTCTTCAGGCACTGGAGGTTCGACTCCGTGCTCGTCGCATACACGGTGTCCAACCTCGTCTACATGGGCATGCTGTACCTCCTGCCGTTCTACATGGGCGTGTGCATGGGCCTCTCCCCTTCCGAGACGGGGATGTACATCCTCATATCCCCACTGCTGACCCTGTTGCTATGCGTCCCGATAGCCAGGTGGTCGGACCGCACAGGGCGCAGGGCGTTCGCGGTCGTGTCCTGCCTCGTCCTGATGGCTGGGTGCCTGACCATGGCGTTCCTCGCCCCAGGATCCATGGCCCTGCCCCTGGTGGCGACCCTCGTCTGCATGGGCCTCATGTGGGCCCTAGCGGGCGGGCCGATGGCGAGCCGCATCATCGAGAACACCGAGGGCGAGAGCCGCGAGATGGGCTCCTCCATCATGTCGGAGTTCATCTACCTCGGCGGTGCCCTCGGCACAGCGCTGTTCGCCATGCTCTTCACGCTCGGATCCGGGTCGGGGGGGATAAGCTTCTCGGACCTCCCGCCAGACTTGTTCCTGGACGGTTTCGTGTTCGCCTCCGTCGCCGGCGCGGCGCTGGCGGCGGCCACGGCGGTCCTTTCCTTAGCCGTCAGGGACCAGAGGACCTGATGCCGGGGGCCGTTTAGACGCCGGGGTCGCCCTGTCCTGCTGCCAGCCTGTGCCATCTTGCCGCTTCGTCGGGATCCTGCGGCACGCCTTCCCCCAGTTCGTACATCTGACCGAGCCTGCGTTGCGCATCCGTGTCGCCTTGCTCAGCGGCGAACCTGTACCATCGGGCGGCCTCTGCGCGGTCCTGCGGCACGCCTTCCCCTTGGTCGTACATTATCCCGACGTTGTACATGCCTGTGGCCGAGCCCTCTTCCGCCGCGTGCATATACCACTGCATGAGCCCTTCGTAGTCCAACGGCATGCCCTTCGGGCCCCCGTGCGCCGGCCCCGTGCCGTCCTGAGCGCCCGCGCCGCCCTGGCCGGCGCAGCGCGCGTACCATCTCATGGCCTCCCCGTGGTCCCGCGGCACGCCCCTCCCGAAGTCGTACATCGTCCCGAGTTGCATCTGTGCGTCCGCGCAGCCTCGCTCTGCGGCGAGGGCGTACCACTTCACGGCCTCCTTGTAGTCCTGCGGCACGCCCATGCCGTACATGTGCATCGACCCGATGCGCATCTGTGCGTCCACGTCGCCCTGCCCAGCGGCTAGGGTGTACCATTTCAGCGCCTCCTTGTAGTCCTGCGGCACGCCCTCGCCATGGAGGTAGAGCTCCACGAGGTCCTCCAAGCTGTCCCCCTGACGCCCGACCCCGCTCGAGTACATCCTGCCGAGGCGGGTCTGCGCAGGGGGGNGGCCCGCCTCTGCCGACAGCCTTATCCACCTGACCGCCTC
>WRNL01000008.1 GCA_009776625.1 Methanomassiliicoccaceae archaeon
CTCATGAGCTGCCTGAGGGCGCGCTCGTCGGCGTCCAGGTCGATGAGCCTCTTGTGGATGCGCATCTCCCAGCGGTCCCATGTCTCGCTCCCCTCCCCGTCAGGGCTCTTCCTGCAGGGGACCCTGAGCTTCTTGGTGGGGAGGGGCACAGGGCCGCGTATGTCCACGCCGGTCCTCTGGGATATGCCCTTGATCTGCGTGCACACGCTGTCCACCTTTGCCGGGTCGGTGCCGCTCAGAGAGATCCTTGCTCGCTGTGACATGTGTTATCCCTTGGATAGAGAGAGGTGGAAGGCCTCAGTTGGCCTTCTGCACCTCTATGCACATGCCCGCGGCGACGGTCTGGCCCATGTCGCGGATGGCGAACCTCCCCAGCGGGGGGAACTCTTTGGCGGTCTCTATCACCATCGGCTTCGTCGGCTCCACCTTGACGACTGCGATGTCGCCCGTCTTGAGGAAGGGCGGGTTCTCCGCCTTCGTCTGGCCGCTCTTGGGGTCGATGGTCCTCACCAGCTCGACGAACCTGCAGGCCGTCTGGGTGGTGTGGCAGTGGAACACCGGGGTGTACCCCACGGTGATGGCGGAGGGGTGGTTCAGGACGACTATCTGCGCCGTGAACTGCTTCGCGACCGTCGGGGGGTTGTCCACGGGGCCGGCCACGTCGCCTCTCCTCACGTCGTTCTTCGCCACCCCGCGGACGTTGAACCCGACGTTGTCGCCGGGGCCAGCGGAGGGCAGCTGCTCGTGGTGCATCTCGATGGACTTGACCTCGCCGGGCACGTGCGACGGCTCGAACATGATCTTCATGTTGGGCTTCAGCACGCCGGTCTCGATCCTCCCCACGGGGACGGTCCCGATGCCGGTGATGGTGTACACGTCCTGGATGGGCATCCTGAGGGGCTTGTCGGTCTGTTTCTCAGGGACCTTCAGGTTGTTGAGGGCCTCTATGAGGGTGGGCCCCTTGTACCAGGGGGTGTTCTGGGACTTGACCTTGACGTTGTCCCCCGCCATCGCGGACACGGGGACGAACGGCACGGTGTCGACCTTTATCCCGACCATCTGCATGAGCTTGGTCATCGCGTCGACGGCCTCCTTGTACTTGGCCTCGTCGTACTTCACAGCGTCCATCTTGTTGATGGCCACGATGATCTGCCTCACGCCGAGGGTGGTCGCCAGGAAGACGTGCTCCTTGGTCTGCGCCTGGGGCCCCTCGATCGCGGAGCAGGTTATGACTGCGGCGTCCGCCTGGGAGGTCCCGGTTATCATGTTCTTGACGAAGTCGCGGTGGCCCGGGGCGTCGATGACGGTGAAGTAGTACTTGTCGGTGTAGAACTTCTTGTGCGCCACATCGATCGTCACTCCTCTCTCCCTCTCCTCCTTCAGGCCGTCCATGACCCATGCGAAGTAGAAGGATCCCTTGCCTTTCTCCTCCGCCTCTTTCTTGTACTTCTCTACCAGGTGGGGCTCGATCGCGCCGGTCTCCAGGAGGACCCTACCCGTGAGGGTGGACTTCCCGTGGTCGACGTGGCCGATGATGACCAGGTTCATGTGCTCTTTCTCTGCCATTTTTCATACCTCCTTCTTCGTAGGTCTGTTTTTCTGCGATAAGGTGTTTATATTTAAAGTTTACATGCCCGAGTAGTACCGGGCGTCATAGGGCTCAGGGCTCATGCCCTTGCGGGTCCTGATCTCCGTCACCACTTTCTTCTGCAGCTCCGGGGGCAGCTGTTTGAAACCTGCGTTCTCCAGCGACCAGAGGGCGCGGCCCTGGGTGGACCCGCGTATGTCCGACGCGAACCCGAACATGTCCGCCACCGGGCACTCGGCGATCACCGTCGAGTCGGCCCCGTCCTGCCCCATCTCCAGTATGGTGCCGCGGCGCTGGTTTATGATGTTCACCGCGCTCCCCATGAAGTCAGGGGGGACGCCTATGAACACCTTCTGCACCGGCTCCAGGAGTATCCTCCCGGCCTCGCACATCGAGCCGTATATCCCGTCCCTGACGGCGGGGATGACCTGCGCCGGCCCCCTGTGGATCGTGTCCTCGTGGAGCTTGGCGTCCATCAGCTTGACCTTGACGGCGGCGGACTTCTCGCCGGCGAGCGGCCCCCTCATCATGGCCTCCTCGAAGGCCTGCTTCACCAGCTCCATGGTCTCGTGGAGGTACTGGATGCCCTTGGTGTTGTCCAGCAGCATGTTGCTGTTCTTGAACATCACTATCCCTTTGGCCTCCTCCTTCTCGAGGCCCAGCTCCTCCAGCCGCTTCGCCATGGCCTTCTGGTCCTTTATCTTCGCGTCGGGGTCTATCTCCCCTTTGTGGATCGCCTCGACGACCGCCTCCTCCAGGGGCTCCACCAGGAAGTAGAACTTGTTGTGCTTGTTCGGGGACTTGCCCTCGAACTGGTTCACCGTCTTCCCTTTTATGGACTCCTGGTAGACCACGATCGGCGCCGAGGGGACTATCTCCACGCCCTGCTCCACCACGATGCGGTACTCGGTGATCTCCAGGTGCAGCTCGCCCATGCCGGATATGAGGTGCTCCCCGGTCTCGTTGTTGACCTCTATGTAGAGCGAGGGGTCCGCCTTCGCGATCGTCCTCAGCACGTCCACCAGCTTGGGGAGGTCCTTCATGTTCTTCGCCTCGATGGCCTTGGTGACCACGGGCTCGGAGTAGTGGGCCATCTTCTCGAAGGGGTCCATCTCCTTGAGGGACGACACCGTCGAGCCGGCTATGGCGTCCTTGAGGCCGGTGACCGCCGCTATGTTCCCTGCGACCACCTCGTCCACCATTATCCTGTCGGCGCCCACCATCATCGCGACGGTCTGCACCCTCTGCGCGTTGGGCATCCCCGCTATGTACAGGACGTCGCCCTTCTTCACCGTCCCGGAGAACAGCCTCCCGATGGCGACCTCCCCGGCGTGCTGGTCCATGATTATCTTGTTTATCATGAACGACACGTCGCCGCCGTGGTCGCAGGCCAGCATCTGCTTGCCTATCTTCGACTCGAGGTCGCCCTTCCATATGGTCGGTATGCGGATCTTCTGCGCGTCCCTGGGGTTCTGTATGTGCTTTATCGCCATCTCCAGGACCACCTCGTGGATGGGGGACTTCTTCGCCAGCTCCTTCTGGCCGCCCTCCTTCGCGCAGTAGTCGAATATGTCGCTGAACGAGATGTTCGACCTCTTCATGAACGACGTGGAGATCGCCCAGTTGTTGTACGCCGACCCGAAGGCCACCGTCCCGTCCTGGATGCTCACCTGCCACTGCTTGTTGAGGGGCGCGGGGAGGTTGTCCTTTATCTTCTGGTTGAAGTCGGCGACGATCTTGGAGAACTTCTCTATCATCATCTCCTTGGTGACCTGTTGCTCGACTATCATCCTGTCGACCTTGTTTATGAACAGGAGCGGCCTTACCCTCTCCTTCATGGCCTGCCTTATGACCGTCTCGGTCTGGGGCATGATGCCCTCAACGGCGCAGCAGAGTATGAACACGCCGTCCAGCGCCCTCATCGCCCTCGTGACGTCGCCGCCGAAGTCGACGTGGCCTGGCGTGTCGATCAGGTTCACCAGGTAGTCCTTGCCCTCGAAGCTGTGGACCATCGACGCGCTCGCGGCGTTGATGGTTATGCCCCTGGCGGACTCCTGCTCGTCGAAGTCGAGGACGCACTGCTTGCCGGCCAGCTCGGTGGACATCATGCCGGCCCCGGCTATGAGGTTGTCCGAGAAGGTGGTCTTACCGTGGTCTATGTGCGCGGCGGTGCCGATGTTCCTTATGTTGGCGGGCTCCACCATCAGCTCCGTCGCCCTTTTTATGTTGTCTTCCTTACGTCCCATTTCCGTTCACCCCGGCTCACCTGGCCGACTGCGCGACCCTCTCGATCTCTTCCTTCTTGGAGACGGCGAACGAGGTCATGTCGCCCTTCGCCGCTAGCATTATCTCGTCGGCGAGGCACTCGTGTATCGGCTTCTTGCTCTTGGCGGACGCCCTGACGACGCCCGTCGAGATGTTCCTTATCGCGATGTCGAGCCTCCTCTGCGGGGATATGTCCACCGCCTTGGGCACCGATATGCCGCCGAACTGGAGCCTGGTGACCTCCTCGCGGGGGGCGGTGTTCTCCAGCCCCTCGACCAGCACCTGGAGGGGGTTCTTCTTAGCCCTCTGGGCGATCACGTCGAACGCCATGGACACGGTCTTGTACGCCTTCATCTTCTTCCCGGTGTACTTCTCGGTCCTCATTATGTTGTTTATCAGCCTCTCGACTATGCTCAGCTTGGACTTGCCGAACCACTTGTTGGCATGCTTCCCCCCGGAATGGGGCACGTTCGTCGGCGTGAGGTCTATGTACTTCGCCAACCCGCCGTCGTTGATGACGACGTCGGACGTGTCGTATTTCCCGAATATGAGCGCTTTCTGTGCTACGATCTCTGACATGTGGTTCACCTTACCGGCTTCTCGGTCCTTCCCCTGACCATCTCGTTCAGGGACACGTTGTTCACCTTGATCACTTTGTAACGGACACCGGGGATGTCGCCGTACGAGCGGCCCATCCTCCCGCCGATGCCCTCCACGAGCACCTCGTCGTGCTCGTCGATGAAGTTTATGGCCCCGTCCCCCACTGCGAAGGCTGTGATCTGGCGGCCGTTCTTTATCAGCTGTACCTTCACGCACTTGCGGATGGCGGAGTTGGGCTGCTTCGCCTC
This sequence comes from Methanomassiliicoccaceae archaeon, assembly GCA_009776625.1. Classification (GTDB taxonomy): domain Archaea; phylum Thermoplasmatota; class Thermoplasmata; order Methanomassiliicoccales; family Methanomethylophilaceae; genus Methanoplasma. The sequence goes on from WRNL01000008.1 coordinate 4,702, forward strand.
CACGCCGACCTTCTCCAGCACTATCCCGCGGGCCTGGGCCGACCCTTCCAGGGGGTCGGACCTCTCCCTGAGCTTCAATACCCTTTTCTTGTACCCGCGGTCCAGCCAGCGGAACTTCTGCCTGTCCTCTCGTTTCTTCCTTGCAGTGTATAGACCTCTACCCAAACGTTTCACCTCATTATTTGAAGTATTTTTTGCGATTATCCTTATCGTATTTAAAGCTCATGCCAGGGGCGGAGCTTGCTTTAAGGTTGGCTATCTCGATTAGCTATATAACACCTTTTACATAGTGCGGCCTGTGAGGGCAGGGGGCTGAACCCCACAGGCATTTGCGGCAGACCTCGGAAGACCGTTTGAGGCAGGCGATTGTTGCAGTTGTGGACTTTTCATTGTGGTGGTTGTGGACTTTCGCAGGAACCGCGTCGCGGGGGCGTCCTGATGGAGTGGCGCTTTCAGGCATGACAAACCTTTATAAATAAGCCACGTTTAGCACGGGCAAGGTGAAATAGATGGCGGACAACGATTACTTGGCTTTGCTGGACCGGGCGAAGCAGGTCCTCCCCGAGACGATAGAGAACCACGAGAGGTTCGAGCTCCCGGATCTGGACATACTGCAGGAGGGGAAGACCACCGTGTTCAGGAACTTCATCGACGTGACGGACAAGCTCAGGAGGGACCCCCAGCACCTCCTGCAGTTCCTTTTGAGGGAGCTGGGCACCCCCGGCAGCACGGAGGGCAGGAGGGCGGTGTTCAAGGCGAAGATATCCCCCGCCTCCATCAACGAGAAGATACAGTCGTACACGGAGACCTACGTCATCTGCTCCGAGTGCGGGCTGCCAGACACGAAGGTCATCAAGGAGGACCGCACCCTGGTCCTGGAGTGCGAGGCGTGCGGCGCGAGGAGGTCCATCAACGTGAGGAAGGCGGCGAAGGCGGAGGCCCGCGACGTCCTCAGGGTGGGGGACACCATCGAGCTCCTCATATCCGACATAGGCAAGAAGGGCGACGGCGTCGGGAAGCACCTGGAATACATCGTGGTCGTGCCGGGGACCTCGAAGGGGAACAGGGTCACCGTCAAGATAACCAACATCTCGGGGAAGACCGCATTCGGGGCCATAACCCTGGAGAAGCCCGCCCAGTGAACGGCCGGCGACATGAGATACTACGTGGAATCCTACGGCTGCACGATGAACCACGGCGAGGGAGGGCGGCTCTCGGAGATGATGTCCGCCATGGGGCACACGGAGGCCCCCTCCGCCGAGTCGGCGGACATAGTCGTGCTCAACACCTGCACGGTGGTGGACGTCACCGAGAAGAAGATGCTCCGCCGCATGTCCGAGCTCAGGGGGGCAGGGAAGGAGGTCGTCGTCACAGGCTGCATGGCGAAGGTCCAGGCCGGGCGTGCGATGGTGAGGCTGCCGGATCCGCTGGTCATACCCCCCGACCGGTACTCGGAGTTCCCGTCCGAGGTGATGGGGCGGTATGGGGCTGGCGCCGCTGGCGCCGCGCCGAGGCCGTCCAACATACTCCCGATCGCCCAGGGCTGCCTGGGGGACTGCTCGTACTGCATCACCAAGCTCGCGAGGGGCAGGCTGTCCAGCTACGACCCGGACGACATCGTCGCAAGGTTCGATTCTATCCTCGGCAGCGGCCACAATGAGGTGCTTGTCACGGCGCAGGACACGGGGTGCTACGGGAGGGACATCGGGACGGACCTCCCATCCCTACTCGGGAGGATGCTGGAGCGCGAGGGGGACTTCAGGGTCAGGGTGGGGATGATGAACCCGGACAGCCTCGCCCCCGTCATAGACGGCCTGATCGACGTCATGGGGGACCCCAGGGTCTACAGGTTCCTCCACGTCCCGGTCCAGAGCGGCAGCGACCCCGTCCTGAAGAGGATGGGGCGGGCGTACTCCGTGGATGAGTTCCTCGGCCTGGTGGGGAAGGCCCGCTCGAGGCTCCCCGACGTCAGCATATCCACCGACCTCATATCCGGCTTCCCGGGCGAGACGGACGAGGACCACCGGAGGAGCCTTTGGCTCGTCGACGCCCTGAAAGCGGACACGGTCAACATAACGAGGTTCTCGCCGAGGCCCGGCACGGAGGCGGCCTCCATGGGCGGGCAGGTCCACGGGCGCATATCCAAGGACAGGTCGACGGAGCTGACCGAGGCCAGGAACAGGGTGGAGCTGGATAACAACGGCAGGATGGCAGGGTGGGCCGGCAGGGCGCTGGTCACGGAGGAAGGCAAACCGGGGACGATGATCGCCAGGACGGGGAGCTACCGCCCGGTGGTCGTCGCGTCGGGGCCCCCCGTCGGCTCCTTCGTGAGCGTTGAGGTGACCGGCCAGGGCCCCGGCTACCTAATCGGGAAGGTCCTGGACGGATGACCGCGCTTGCGCCGCATGCGGGGCGGGCGTGCGGGCTACACCAACGGCTATATAACGCACACGGCATACCCAGCGCATGGGTTCTCATATCTACGGTGGGGGATCGCCTTGACGACGTACTGCGCGTTCCTGCGGGGCGTCAACGTGAACGGGAAGGCGATGAAGATGGCCGAGGCGGGAGAGGCGCTCGTGCGGGCGGGGCTGACGGGCGTCGTCCCCGTGCTGGCGTCAGGGAACATAATATTCCGCTCGGACATGGCGCAGGGCGGGCTGAGGGGCTTCCTGGAGAATGTCCTCTCAGACCGTTTCGGCGATGACGTCCGGCTGTTCGTCAAGACCTCGGAAGAGGTGTCCGCCATGCTGGCCTCGTCCCCTTTCGAGGATGACCCAGAGTTCCACACGTACGTGTTCGTGTGCGAGCCGGGGTCCGAGGATGGCCTCCTCGCGGAGTTCGACAGGATCACGCCCTCCGAGGGCGAGGCGGCGGAGGTCGCGGGCGGGCTGTTCTACTGGCGGTGCCGAAAGGGCGCGACGCTCGATTCCGGGTTCTCGAAGATCCTCGGCAGGAAGGACATGAGGGGCAGGTTCACCAGCCGCAACATCGGCACGATAGCCAAGGTCGCGGCGAAGATGGAAGCGTGACCCTGTTCCAGCAGAAGGGTGCCCTCCAGTTCCAGAAACCCCGAATTCAGGAACGAACGTTATATAATTGAAATAATTTAGAGAGTGACGCAGTCCCGTAGTGTAGGGGTCAATCATGCTGGCCTTTGGAGCCGGCGACGGTGGTTCGAATCCGCCCGGGACTACCTTTCCGCCACAGCCCCAGCGCATGTGCCGACCCTTTGGCGCATTCCCGTCACATGCCGTACGCCGACAGGAGCCAGCCTACGAACCCCTCCCTGCGCACGCCGCCGCATTGAGGACCACGTTCAGGAACGCCGCCCCCAGCATAGGCTCATCGTCTCGAGGAAGACGGCGGACATGGTCGTGAATGCCCGAGGAAACCCATGAGGAAGAACGCGGACACGCTCTCCCCATCTCGAAGGGGGTTTCGATTTGCTACAGAATTTGTAGCTACTTCGATTTGCTAAATTTTTTGAGATGATTTTGAAAGCTTTTCCCGCCGGCCCCTCCGGTCGGCGGGGGTTTGCTGAGACCCTGCCGGGCGTTCCCCGGGCGGGTCACTGCAACCTGTACCTGTTGTACACGTAACCTTCCTTCTCCTCGGCCTGCCCGGTCTCCTCTTCGACCGTCTGGAAGGCCTGCTCTCCGGCCTTCTGCCCTTTCTCGTCTTTCACCTTGAGGTCCTCCTCGAACTCCGCGCCCGGGCACTTCGACCTGAGGGTCTCCAACGCGTCCTGCTTGTCCCTCGGCGATATCGAGACCTTGCCGTCGTCGCCGTAGAGTATGCCTATCCTGTCCGTCGACAGGACAAGCATGCTCTCGCTTATCAGGCCCTTGTCGGTGTCTATTATCTTGGTCACGGAACCGTAGGGCACCTCGTACCTCTTGAAGGCCCCCTGGACCAGTATCCTCTCGTCATCCAGCGTGTACAGCGTCTTGGCCACGACGAGCAACGACAGCAGCACCATGACGAGGAGCACCAGCAGTATCGGGATCAGCATCCCTCCCGTGGACCCAATGATCATCCATATCGTCAGAATGGGGATTATCACTACGAGAATCAGGACAAGATGCGCCCAGAATACCCATCCTATGTTCGGTTTGTATATCTTCTCCATGGGCCGATGATGGTGTTCCTGGAATATATCATATTCGGATGGTTCGCGCCCCCGCTGGAGCGCTCAGAGCAATGCGGGGGAGAACTTCGCGAGGATGTAGAGACCTTCCTTCCCGGCCGTCACTTTGTGGGGGACGCCCATGGGTATCGCCTCCACCGTCCCTGGCGCGTACGCGACCTCCCTGTCGGCGATCCTGCACTCCCCGGACCCCTGTATGACCTCGTGCACCTCGACCTGCTCCGGGTGGGTGTGGAGCTCCAGCCCGCAGAATGGTTCCACCTTCACCAGGTGGCTACTGATCCTCCCCTCTGTCATCCCCCCTGTCACCAGGTGCTTCAGGTACACGCCCTTGAACGCCTTGTGGGGGACGTACCCGTCCCCTCCGGGCGCCGATTCGAACTGCTCCGCTATGCCCATGTCTGCCACCTCTCCGATGTGCGCCGCGCCCCGCCCCCCTCGCGCCCGGCACGGCTCTGGAACGGCGTCGGGGGGTAAATAACCATCGGGGGTCAGAGGACACAGTCGCGGCAGTCCTGCCGCAGGCACGCCTCGTTCCGTATCTTCCACTTCAGCGCCCAGTGCTTTATGTGCTTGACCGCCTCCACCAGCTCCTCGCCGGCCTCGGTCAGCCTGTACTCGCTCTTCACCGGGAACGCCGACGCGTCCACCCTCTTGGCGACCAGCCCCTCGGCCTCGAGCCCCTTCAGCCTCTCCGACAGCACCTTCGGGGTTATGTCCCCCATCGACTCCCGTATCGCGGAGAACCTCTTCCACTCCTGCTCCCCCTTACGCAGCTCCAGGAGTATCAGTATCGTCCATCTCTTCGCCAGGTAGTCCATCGTCTTGTACAGCGTGCAGCCATGGTTCATGGTATGCTTTTAGAAACTCTCCGGTATTTATAATTTAGTATCTTATCCATACTTGGTATCAAAAAGAAACAATGGTGATACGATGAAGTGCAGACAATGTGAGGAGACGATCAGGGGGCAGGGGTGCTCCAAGAAGGGCGTGTGCGGCAAGGCCCCGGAGACGGCCGAGCTTCAGGACCTCCTGATATACTCGATAGAGGGGCTCGCGATAGCGGCGGAGAAGGCGAAGGGCGAGGGGAAGGACATAGACGAGCAGATAGAGCATATCACGGAGGCGCTGTTCTCGACGCTGACGAACGTCAACTTCGACAGCGGCTACTTCGAGAGGATGATCGACCGTTCAAGGAAGCTCATCGACGGCCTCGGGGGATGGGTCAGGAAGACGAGGTACGGCGTGGACTGCGCCGACTACGACTACTCGGAGAAGGCGCTCAAGGCGAAGGGGGTCGGCATCGACACTCTCTCGGCGGATGCGGACGCCCGCTCGCTGAAGGAGCTGCTCCTCTACGGGCTGAAGGGGCTGGGCGCGTACTACTACCATGCGGGGGCGCTCGGGCACAGGGACCCGGAGGTGGAGGGCTTCATGCTCAAGGGCCTCGCCTCCCTCCCCCGGGACATGGCCGCGTCGGAGCTGCTGCCCCTCGTCCTCGAGTGCGGGGCCGCCGGGGTGAAGTGCATGGCGCTCCTGGACAAGGCGAACACCGGGGCGTACGGGACGCCGGAGATAACCGAGGTCAGCCTCCGGGCCCGGGGCAACCCAGGGATACTCGTCACGGGCCATGACCTCAGGGACCTCGAGGAGCTGCTCGAGCAGACCCGTGGCAGCGGCGTGGACGTGTACACCCACGGGGAGATGCTCCCGGCGCACGCGTACCCAAAGTTCAAGGGTTACGGCAACCTCGCGGGGAACTACGGCGGCGCGTGGCACGCGCAGAGGGAGGAGTTCGCCTCCTTCAACGGCCCCGTGCTTGTCACGACCAACTGCCTCGTCCCTCCCGAGGGGTCGTATTCCGGCAGGCTGTTCACCACGGGCCCCGCCGGCTTCGGCGGCGTGGCGCACATCCCGCGGAAGAACGGCAGGAAGGACTTCTCCAAGGTCATAGAGATGGCGAAGTCCTGCCCCCCGCCGGAGCCGGTCGACGACATGAGCATAACGATCGGGTTCGCGCACGGCGCCGTCCTCGGCCTTGCCGACAAGGTGCTCGGCGCCATATCCTCCGGGGCCGTGAAGAGGCTGGTGGTGATGGCCGGGTGCGACGGCAGGAGGCGGGAGAGGGACTACTACACGAAGTTCGCCGAGGCGCTCCCCCCTGACACCGTCATCCTGACGGCGGGGTGCGCCAAGTACAGGTACAACAAGCTGGGCCTCGGGGACATCGGCGGCATACCGAGGGTCCTGGACGCGGGCCAGTGCAACGACTGCTACTCCTTGGTGGTGGTGGCGCTCAAGCTGGCCGAGGCGACCGGGCTGTCCGTGAACGAGCTCCCGCTGTCGTTCAACATATCGTGGTACGAGCAGAAGGCCTGCCTGGTGCTCCTGTCCCTGCTGCACCTGGGCGTGAAGGACATCATGATCGGGCCGACGCTCCCGGAGTTCGTCTCTCCCGACATACTGAAGGTGCTGGTCGAGACGTTCGGCATCAAGGGCAACTCCTCCGTGGACACGGACATGGGGATCCTGAAGATAGAGTGACCCTGGGCCATCTGCCGGGCTGCCCGGCAGGCGCCCGAAAAACGGCCGCCGGGGCGGCGGGCCCCCGCTCAGCCGCCCTGGCCTGCCTTCACGCTCTCCCTCACGAACGCCTTGGGGTGCACTTCCAGCGTGCCGCGGTACTCCACCCTCCCGATCACGCAGCCCGGCCCGATCGACACGCTGTCGCCCCTGACCACGTCGGCCTTGGTCCGCTCTATGTCTATGTCGTCGCCCTCTATGGCGTCCGCATGGAAGCACCTCGCGCTCTTGCCGCGGCGCACGCTTATCCTGCCGCCCACGACCTCCCTGACCTTCGACGACCCGTGGAACTTCAGCTCCAGCGTCCCTGCGTTGAAAGTCCCCTCCAGATTGACGGAGCCGTTCAGCCTCGCGTTCTCGGCGGTGAGGGAGGCGGCGATCAGCTTCCCGTCGAGGATTATGTCCTCGACCTCCATGCTCCCTGACACCTTGCATATGCCGTCGACCGACGCCATGCCCTTGACCCTCACGCGGCCCTTGAAGCGGCACACCCCGTCGAGCGCCATCTCCTCGCACTCCAGGTCGCCCTCGATGGACGCCGTGCCGTCCATGCTCACCTTCCCGAACGTCCCTCCGGACACCTTGCTCTTCCCGTTTATGACCAGGTCATTCATGATCCCAACCTCCTTTCTTCTGCAATATCCTCGTTTTGAACGCCGCCGCCGCCTGCGGCATGCTGATCTCGAACACGAGCTTGGACGACGCGTCCATGTAGGCCTTCGAGGCGTCCGGCAGTATGGCGCAGAACGCGACCCCCTGTTTCCTGTACAGCCTGACCGCGCTCCGGCGCAGCGCCTCGCCGTCGTCCGCCGCCGCCATGTTCCGCACCATGTTCATCGCGTCCTCCAGCGACAGGTCGCCCGCCTCGATCGGCCCGTCGACGGAGAAGGCCACCAGCGCCCCGTCGAAGTCCAGCGTCCCGGGGAGGAACGGCCCCGCCGCCGACACGGCCGCGTCGGATATCAGCCCCCTCGCCCTCATCTCGTCCAGCGTGACGTTCATCTCCACGGGGATCTCCGACAGTATCCTCGCCAGGTCGTCCAGGGACCTGCCCTCCTTGCTGTTGAGGATGCTGTCCACCCTCTCCAGGATCAGGTCCCTTGGGAAGAACGTCTCCTGGCCCGTGAAGGTGGACTTCCTGACGAACCACTCGTCGGGTATCAGCCGTTTCCGCTTCCACCGGTAGAGCGTGCCGTACGATATCCCCTTGAGCTCAAGGAGCTCCTTTTTCGATATCATGTCCCCATCCATGCGTCTGCCTCCGTTTTGTATTGTAACATTGTTACAATTAATGTATGAACACTGTGCATATATATAATAATTTCCACATAATCACGTAACAGTGTTTTTTTATCTAAGGGAATCTATGCATTTGGCCGCCCCTCGGACGCCGTTCCCCCGATGACGGCGCAGACCGCTCGGCGAGCCCCGCTGGCAGAAAGATAGATATACTATGCTACGTGTTAGCACGTAGCACGGTGATGCCATGTTTGGTAAGAACATACGCTTGGAAAGGATAATCGACAGGGAATCGGGGAACGCGGTGATCGTGCCGATGGACCACGGGATATCGATAGGCCCCATTAAGGGGATAATAGACATGAAGAGGACCGTGAACGCGGTGAGCGGCGGCGGGGCGACCGCCGTCCTCATGCAGAAGGGGCTCATCCCCTACGGCCACAGGACCGCCGGGAACGACGTGGGGCTGATACTCCACCTCTCAGCGTCCACGAACATCGGCTCCACCTCCGACTTCAAGGTGCTGGTGTCGAGCGTGGAAGAGGCATTGAAGCTCGGGGCTGACGCCGTGTCGATGCATGTGAACCTCGGGGCGGACAGCGAGCCCCACATGCTGTCCGACCTCGGCAAGGTGTCCAAGGACTGCGCCGAGTGGGGGGTGCCGCTGCTGGTGATGGCTTACGCACGGGGGCCCTCCGTCAAGGACCCCTTCGACCCGGAGAACGTGGCCCACTGCGCCAGGGTGGCCACGGAGCTCGGCGCGGACCTGATAAAGGTCAACTACACCGGGGACCCGGACTCGTTCAGGACGGTCACCGAGGGCGCCCTCGCGCCCGTGCTCATCGCGGGCGGCCCGAAGATGGGGTCGGACATGGACATACTGAACATGGTGCAGGGCTCGATCGAGGCGGGCGGCAGGGGGGTGTCCATCGGCAGGAACATATTCCAGCACAGGGACCCCAGGGCGATGACCGAGGCGGTGTCCCGGATCGTGCTGAGGGGGGCGACGGCGGAGGAGGCGGCGCGGCTCCTCAAGTGATGCCCCGGCGGCATGGCGGCGAGCGAAACAAAGAAAAGGGGATAAGGCGGTTATCCCCCTCAGAAGGGCGGCGGGCGTGCCGGGGAGGCCCGGGCATGCCCGCCGGCGAGACGCTCCAGCTGAAGGGGGGTACTGGATGAAGGACCTTGAATACATGAAGGAAGAGATCGACATGATCGACTCGATGATCGTCAAGCTGATGGCCCAGCGCAGCGACATCGCCAAGAGGATGGGCGTCCTAAAGACCGAGCTCGGGATCCCTATAAGGGACGAGGAGGAGGAGAGGCAGGACGTGGAGAAATGCATCAAGCGGTCGGAGGACTCGTCGGTCCCGCGGGACGTCTCGTGCTCCATATGCGGCGCGCTGACGTCGAGCTCCGCCGAGCTCCAGTCCACAGCCGTCATGAAATGGTGCCAGAAGAACGTCACCGTCGTCGGCGGCAACGGGAAGATGGGGCGCTGGATGAGGAGGTACTTCCGGAGGCGGGGGGCGGTCGTGAACACGGTCGACGTCTCGGAGGGCAGCATGGAGGACGCGGCGGACTCCGACATCGTGATAATATCCGTCCCGATATCCTCCGTCGGCGTCGTCCTGAAGGAGGCGGACGCCGTCTGCAGGGAGGACGCCCTGATCTTCGACATCGCCTCCGTGAAGTCCCCCTTCGCCGACGTCCTCAAGGAGATGGCATGCCGCAGGAAGGTCTGCTCCGTCCACCCGATGTTCGGCCCCTCCGCCGAATCGATGTTCGGGCGCGGCGTGGTCGTCTGCGGCTGCGGCTGCGGATAGGCCGCGGAGGAGGCTGCGGAGCTCTTCGACGACGAGGGTTCCGAAGTCGTCGTCACGAGCGTCGACAGGCACGACGAGCTCATGGCCTACGTGCTGGGGCTCGCCCATGCGTCCAACATCGTGTTCTTCACCGCGCTCAGGGAGAGCGGCATACCCTTCGCCGAGCTCAGGGGCGCGGCGTCGACGACGTTCAGGAGGTGCCTCGACGCATGCACCCCGACATCGGAGGAGGACTCCCGCCTCTACCACGAGATACAGCGCCTGAACGCCAACACCCCTGGCATGTGGGACGCCTACGAGAGGGCGCTCAGGGCGGTGAGGGATGCCTCGCTCTCCGACGGCCCCGAAGGGTTCGCCAGGCTCATGGAGTCGGGGAAGGACTATCTGAGGGAATGACCGGGGCGCGGCGCACCTCTGCGGAAGGACGGCCCTGCGGCGATATGCCGGGGGCAGGCCCGCCGGCCGTTCTTCCGCCCCCCCTCAGTCCTTTTTCTGCATAGCGAAGCTTGCCTCCACCACTCCCTTCTCCGCTATGACCGTGAGGGGCAATGTATCGATCACGACGTAGCCTTCAAGGGTAACGCCTGTGAACAGGACCTCCGCGTCCTTCGCCACCCTTATCCTGTAGTTGCCCGACCTGTCGGTGAACACCGGCTCCATGGCCTCGTTGTCCACGGCATAATCTATCCTGACCTTTTCGAGGCCGTCGTCGCCGGACGTCACCAGGCAGGCGACGATGCATCTCCTGCCCCATAGCAGGAATATCAGCAGCCCCGCGACGATCAGCGCCGCCAGAAGGGCGCCTATCATGATCGGCAGCCATGACTGGCCTTCTCCCTCTGACAGGAACCTCACTTCCAAATCGCGGTCGAAGGTCGCCGTGAATGCATATATCTCGCTTTCCGTGCTGGTCCTCGTCTCATCTATCCACAGCACAGTGTACCTCTCGTCGTCCGGGGTCGCCATTATCCGAACGGGGGTCCCGCTCTGCAGGCCGTATATCACATACCTGCCGTATGGGTCGGGCGTCAGCGGCGTCCAGACGCCGTCGTTGTCCTTCATGTACATGAGCGCCCCGTGCTCGTCTGTGGTCACGTTCACTGTGACTGTGATGACGTCGGGGGACATCACGCAATTGTAGACGGCGGACGATGCGAACGGGGAAGGCAGGGGGGTGACCCTCACGTATCCGGGCTTTTCCACGCCTGTTATCCGTACCGTGTCGCCTGTGTTCGCCGTCAGGGAGTATCTGCCGTTCGGGTCGGTCGTGGCTGTGCGCGTGCTGCCGCCGTTCACCGTGTACGAGACGACGGCGCCCTGCACAGGCGAGCCGTCCCCGTCGACGACCACTGCGCCGGAGACGACGAACCTGCCGCTGGGGGGGCTGCCGTCATACTTCATCTGGAAGTCCGCGCCCGATGCGATCGCTATGTAGTTCGGCGACGGGACCGCCCCGAACGTCAGGGTGTAGCTCGCCTTCGAGACCCCCGTTATCACGACGGTATCTCCGACGGACGCCGTTATGACATAGGCGCCGGAGGCGTTAGTGGCCACAGGGGCCTGCGGGACGCCGTTGATCGAGTACGATACCGTCACCCCGGAAATGCCTGCGGCCGTGCCTTCGGCGTATACCGTCCCGGAGACGGTGAACTTGTCCTGCACCATCCCGAGGTTCACGCCGACCGATGACGCGCTGTGACCCGGCGACGGGACCGCCCCCGGCGCCGGGGAGTAGTTGGCCTTCACCAGATCGGTAATCACAACGGTCTCGCCGACGAGCGCCGTTATCACGTAGACGCCGGAGGCGTCGGTGGACACAGGGGCCTGCGGGACGCCGTTGGCCGTGTAATGCACGGCGACCGAGGGGATGCCCGACGCTGTGCCGCTCAGGTACACCATCCCGGTCAGAGTGAAGCTGTCACGTTCCAGCTCGAAGTCCACATTCGTTGCCGCCAAGGAATAGTTAGACGACGGGATCGCTCCCGCTGTCAGGGTATAGCTGGTCATCTTCAACACGTCGGTTATCACAACCGTGTCCCCGGCGAGCGCGTTTATGACGTATGCGCCGGATGCGTCGGACGTCTCGGGGGCTTGGGGGACGCCGTTGTTCGTATAGTATATCGCGGCGCCGGGTATGCCGACGGACGTGCCCATGTAACACACCATCCCCGACACGGCGAACGTGCCGGGGCTGTAGTCCATGTTGAAGTCCGCAGAGGCGGCGCCTGCGTATCCAGGCGACGGGACGGTCTCGATCAAAGTGTAATTGGTCTTCGACACGTCCGTTATCACCACCGTCTGACCGATGAGCGCGGTTATGGCATAGGCGCCGTACACGTCCGTCGTTTCGGGCACCTGTGACGCGCCGTCGATGGTGTAGGACACCGTGACGCCGGGGAGGCCGGCGGCGGAGCCGTTCAGATACACCGTTCCGGAGACTGTGAACGCGACCGGGTCCTGCCTCATCTCAAAGTTGACGCCGGAGGTTATTTTGCTGTATGCAGCGGACGGAACCGTTCCAGAGACGAGAGTGTAGTTGGTCTTTGCCACATCCGTTATCACTACGGTCTGGCCGGCGAGCGCTGTTATGACGTAGACGCCGGAGGCGTCGGTCATTTCGGGCGCTTGGGGGACGCCATCTACCGTATAGGACACGGCGACCCCGATGACGCCGACGGCGGTGGCGTCGAGATACACGTTCCCCGATACGGTGAACTTGTCCTGCTCCATCCTGAAATTCACGCCCGAAGCGGTCGCGTCGTATGCGGCGGATGGCACCGCCCCGGACGTGCGGGTGTAGTCGCTTTTCGCCACGTCCGTTATCACTACCTTCTGACCGGCGAGCGCCGTTATGGAATAGACGCCGGTCGGCCCCGTAGTGACGGCGGGCTGCGGAACGCCGTCGATCATGTACGATACGGTCACGCCCGATATGCCTACTGCCTTGCCGGCTATGTACACAGCGCCGGACACAACGAAACTGTCCCGCTCCATCCCAAAGTCCACGCCGGAGGCTGCTGCAGTATAGCCTGCGGAGGGGACTGTCCCTGAAGATAGGGTGTAGTTGGTCTTTGTCACGCCCGTTACCGTTATCGTCTGACCGACCAGCGCGGTGATGGCGTAGGCGCCGTTGATATCCGTCGTCTCGGGCGCCTGCGCGGCCCCGTCGATAGTATAGGAGACGCTCACGCCCGATATGCCTGTGGTCGTGCCTTCAATGTAAACGCTCCCCGATACCGTGAATATGCTTATGGGGGTCGCTATTTCGAAATTCACGCCCGATGCGGCCGAGACATAGCCAGGGGTGGGGGTGACACCGGCCGTGTGGTCATAGTTGGTCTTCGCCACGCCTGTCACCACTACCGTCTGACCTGCCAGCACGGTAATGGCATATTCTCCGCCGCTGTCGGTGGTGACGGGGGCCTGCGGCACGCCGTCGATGGTATAGCTCACAGTCACGCCCGGCACGCCTGTGACGCCGCCGCCGAGGTACACCGTCCCAGAAACGATGAACTTGTCCTGTTCCATCTCGAAATCCGCCGTGGTCGCCGTAGCGTAGTCCGGAGACGGCGCCGCCCCTGAGATAAGAGTGTGGTTGATCATTGCCACATCGGTTATCACCACAGCCTCGCCGACAAGCGCGGTTATAGAATATTCGCCGAGGGGGCCGGTCGTGATCGCGGGCTGGGGGGCTCCGTCGATCTCGTAAGACACGGTCGCTCCGGGGACGCCTGTGACGCCGCCGGCGAGGTACACCGTCCCGGAAACGATGAACTTATCCCGATCCATCTCGAAGTTCACTGACACTGTGTCTGCGGCGTAACCTGTCGTGGGCACGGTGCCCGATGTGAGCGTGTAGCCGGCCTTCGACACGCCTGTTATCACTACGGTCTGACCGGTGAGCGCGGTTATGACGTAAGCGCCGCCGATATCCGTTATCTCAGGCACCTGCGCGGCGCCGTTGACCGTGTAGGATACGGCGACGCCCATGATGCCCATGACGGTGCTGTCAAGATACACGTTCCCTGATACAGTGAAAACCGTAGGGACCGGTTCCATCTCGAAATCGACCCCGGACGTCGTAAGGGCGTAGCCTGCGGAGGGAACTGTCCCTGAGACTATGGTGAAGTTGGTCTTCGCCACGCCGGTTATCGTTATCGTCTGACCGACCAGCGCCGTAATGGAATAGTCTCCTAACGGGCCTGTTGTCAAAGGCGGCTGGGCGACGCCGTCGATCGAATAGGATATTGTGACGGTCGATATGCCTGCGGACGTGCCGTTGAGATACACTGTCCCGGATACGGAGAACTTGTCCTGTTCCATCTCAAAATCCGCTACGGCGGTCGATACATAATTCGAAGACGGAATCGCCCCGTGCGTCAGGGTATAGTCGGACTTCGTAACATCCGTTATCACAACGACCTGACCCGCCGACGCCTCTATCTCATAGTGGCCGCCGCCGTCTGTTGTCAGGGGGGCCTGCGCGACACCGCCGACCGTATATGATACGGTCACACCCGGTATCCCGGCGGTCGTTCCTTCAAGATACACATTCCCTGATACTGTGAACTTGTCCTGCACCATGCCGAAATTCACGCCCGACGCCGTCGCGGCGTATGAAGACGAGGGGATCGTCCCGGAGGCAAGGGTATAGTATGTTTTCGACACGCCGGTCAACACAATGTTCTGGCCGACGGTCGCAGTTATTGTGTAGCCGCCGGCCGGATTTGTGTAGACAGGCATTTGGGGGACGCCGTTTATCGTATAGTTCACAGTCGCTCCCGGGATGCCGACGGCAGTGCCGTTGACGTATACTGAACCGGATACTGCGAACGTGCCGGGGCTGTATTCCATCTTGAAATCCACGCCGGAGACGGAGACGCCGTATGATGCGGAGGGAACCGCTCCTGAAGTGCGGACGTAGTTGGTCTTCGCCACGCCTGTCACCGTTACTGTCTGACCCTCGGATGCGGTTATCATGTAGGATCCAGACGCATCGGTATAGATCGGCGTCTGAGGGGCGCCGTTGACCGTGTATGATATGGTCACCCCCGATATCCCGACTGCCGTGCCGTCGAGATACACTGTCCCGGATACCGTGAACAGAGGCGGGATATATGCCATCCCGAAGTCCGCGGCGGCTGTCGCGCCGTATCCTGCGGTGGGGATAATTCCTGCGGTGAGAACGTAGTTGGTCTTCGTCACGCCGGTTATCACTATCGTCTGGCCGACCAGCGCGGTTATGGCGTAGGCGCCGTTGACGTCGGTTATCTCCGGCACACGTATGGCTCCGTTAATCGTATATGATACAGAAACTCCCGGTATCCCTGATGAGGTGCCATCTATGTACACATTCCCCGACAGTGTGAAGGCGCTCGGGATATCCTCCATCCCGAAGTCCACGCCGGAAACGGCCATACTGTATGCGGTCGATGGGATGGTTCCCGTCTTAAGGGCATAGTTGACCTTTGCCACGTTGGTTATCACGACAGTATCGCCGACAAGGGCGGCAATAGTATAATCGCCGAGCGTGCCGGTGGAAACCGGGGCCTGGGCTATACCGTTGACCTCGTAGGAAACGGTGACGCCCGGTATGCCGATGGCGGTGCCGTCAAAGAATACGCTTCCGGAAACAGTGAACTTGTCCTGTTCCAGCTCAAAGTTCACGCCGACGGCAGCCGTTACGTATGCGGACGAGGGGATAGCTCCCGACACGAGAGTATAGTTGGTCCTTGCGACCCCTGTTATCTCTATCGTCTCTCCGACAAATGCAGTAAGAGTATAATCCCCGGCGGGGCCGGTGATCACGGGGAGTTGTGCAACGCCGTCAATCTCATATGATATTGTGACTCCGGATATGCCTGCGGCAGTACCGTGAAGGACGACTCTCCCCGAAACAGTGAACTTGTCCTGTTCCAGCTCAAAGTCCACTCCGGTCGCTGTCGCGGTGTGGTCTGCGGTGGGGACCGTCCCGGCCGTCAGCGTATAGTTGGCCTTCGCCACGTCTGTGATCACTATTGTCTGACCCACCTGTGCGGTTATTGCATAAACGCCATTGACATCCGTGGTCACGGGCGCCTTTGCGGCCCCGTCTATTGTGTATGACACAGATACGCCCTGTATCCCGATGGTTGTGCCGTCGAGGTACACATTACCCGATACAACGAATGCGCCCGGGTCGTACTCCATCTCAAAGTTCACGCCGGCGGCAGTTGTGACGTATGCGGCCGACGGGATGGTTCCGGAGGTAAGGTAGTAGTTTGTCTTCGCCACGCCGGTTATCACAATCGTCTGACCGGAAAGGGCCGTTATGGCGAAGGCGCCTGATGAGTCGGTCGTCAGCGGGGCCTTTGGCGATCCATCGATCGTGTAAGAGACAGTGACGCCGAAGATACCTGTTGTCGTGCTGTCGAGGTACACTGTTCCAGAAACTGTGAACTTGTCCTGCTCCATCTCGAAATCCACACCGGAGGCGGCGGCCGTGTAGCCTGCAGAAGGAACAGTTCCGACCGTGAGCGTATAGTTGGTCCTCGTCACGCCGGTTATCACTACCGTCTCGCCTGCGAGAGCCGATATCTCGTAGCCGCCGTTCGTGTCGGTCACGACGGGCGTCTGCACAGTTCCGCCGATCTCATAGGAAATGGTCACGCCAGATATGCCTGTGGATGTCCCGTTGAGATAGACTGTTCCGGAAACAGTGAACTTGTCCTGCTCCATCTCGAAGTCAACGCCTGCTGCGGCCGCTTTGAGGCCTGCGGAGGGGACCGTTCCCGCCGTGACCGTGTAATTGGTCTTCGCCACGCCGGTTATTACTATGCTGTCACCGACGAGCGCGATCAAAGTATAAGCACCGTTGACATCGGTGGTCTCAGGCGTTTGTACAGCCCCGTTGATGGTATATGATATCGTGACTCCAGAGATGCCTAGGGGCGTTCCGTCTAAGTAAACGGTCCCTGATACGGTGAAATTGTCGGGGACGTATCTCATCTCGAAATCTATTCCCGTTATGTCTTGGTCATAGGGGCCGGAAGGCAGAACAGTGAGCGCGTCGACCAGCGCATAGTTGTTCTTTGCAATGTTTGTTATTATGACTACATCACCGCCCTGTGCGGCGATGGTATAACTGCCGGAGGCGGTGGTCGTCAGAGGCGTCTTTGCGCTGCCATTGATTGTGTATGACACTGTGACCCCGGGTATGCCGATGGCTGTCCCCTCAAGGAACACCGTGCCGGTCACGGAGTATGCCTTGGCGACCTGATTGAATTGTGCCGTGTATGTCTCGTCGCCGGTCACGGGGTACGGGGCCGGGGACCAGGAGGTGAAGGTGTACGTGTACTGGGCGGTGTCGGTCTTCGTCGGCGCGCC
>WRNL01000009.1 GCA_009776625.1 Methanomassiliicoccaceae archaeon
GGGGGCGGGGCGCAGCCCCGCCCCCGACCCCCCACACCCACAGGCAGCCCCGTCAATAGAAGTCGGAGAGCTTGCACTTCTTGACCTTGTCGTTGTTGAAGACGGAGTTCATGCTCATCTCGATTATCTGTATCCTCTCTTTTATGTAGTCGTCGAGCTCGTACTCCTCGCTGATGTCCTTCGACACCTCCAGGTACTTCTTCACGCTCGCCTCGTGGACCGTGAGCGTCAGCTGGTATCCGCACCTGCAGACGCCCGACAGGGGTATCCTCCTGTACTTCTCCCCGCATTTGGTGCACCTCATGGTCTGGGTGCTGAACTTCCTGAGGTTCCCCGCCATGTCCGGCAGGAAGTGCTTGTCGATGACCTTCGCCGCCACGTCCCTCTCGTCCACCGCCCGTATCTTCTTCCCCAGGTACAGCTGGGCGTCCATCTTCTCGGCCATCGACTCCAGGGTGATGTACGCCGAGCTCTTCGGCCCCTCGGATATGTCGCGGGTGTCATGGGTGAAGCCCAGCCCCTCGTACTGCGAGGGGGTGCCGATGCGCCCGGATATCAGGTCCATGGACTTCTCCAGCTCCTTGGGGTCGCGCATGTCCATCGCCGCCCTGTAGAACTCGAGGGGGTAGCTCCTGAGGCAGTCGATGTTGTGGGCCTCCTTGTCGATCTCGTTGGGGTCCAGCCTCGTCGTGAGGACGAGCGGCGCGTCCATGAGCCCGCCCCTCCTCTCCGGGAGGTACACCCTCGAGAAGTTCAGCAGGCCGTCGAGCGCCAGTATCACGCAGTCCTCGTCCCCGTCGCAGTTCCTCCTCTTCGCCGCATGGAAGAAGGGGTGGCCGTAGCAGCCCCTTATGTCTGAGTACCCGATTATGCGGCAGAGGATGCAGCCGGACGTGTGGGGGGCCAGCCCGAAGGTCAGGTGCCCGATGAGGCCGTGCCTGTCGTCGACGCGGTAGTACCTATCGAGGCCGTACAGCTTCTCCAGCTCGTCGTCGAGGAACCTGGCGACCTTCACCAGGAAGTCCCCGCAGAGCTTCGACGGGATTATGTCCTGGACCTTGAGCTCGCAGATCTGGTCCTCGCTCTCGAGGGGCCTCCCGTCCCAGTCGTGCAGGTACCCCAGCTCCTTCGCCCTCTCCACGCTTATGCCGATCTCCCTGGGCCTGAAGTGTGTGATCGGCATGTCTGTCATGTCGTACCTTATCGTCCCGTCCTTGAACATGGACACGTCGTTCTTCGCCCGGAGTATCCCCTTCTCCATCGCCTCGGGGGTCTTGGTCCTCGAGATCAGCCCCTCCACGCACTTGAGCTCCCCCGGGGCCCTCTCGCCGAGGTTCCTGAGCGCCTCCTGGTACTCCTCGGACAGGTTGATGTCCATAGCCTGCCGCCCGGCGCCGTATCCCGCCCTCCTCGCCGCCGACTCGTCGGTGTGGGCGCGGCACTTCCTGCACCAGGCGCGGTACGTGACGGCGCCGCAGCCGGGGCACGTCCTCCTGCCGACCTCTATGCTCAGCGTCGGCCCCGAGCTCGCGCCCAGGCCGACCGCCTTGGCCTTCGACGCCTTGATCGCCGAGTCGATGTCCCTGCCGTACTGCCCGTCCTTCCCGACGGGGAACAGCGAGTGCACCTTCGGCGACATCTCCCGCTCCCTCGCCTTCTCCGGGCGCGCCATCCTGGTCCCGACCCTGGTCGCCGCCTTCGCCCTGACCTCGAACCCCGCCGCCCCGCTCACCGCCGAGAGCGGGTCCCCGCCCTCCAGCTCCCTCACCGCGACCATCCTGCCGCCGTCCACGCCGAGGCCCAGGCCGTCGACCAGGGGCATGGAGTAGAGGGGGTCCACGAGCACCTCCCCGCCCGAGACGCGGTGCGTGGCGCAGAGCTCCTCGAGGGTCCTCTTCGTCACCGGCTCCCTCGGGACGGCCAGGCGGCCGCCGTCCATCCTGCCGCCCGACAGCACGGCGGCCCTCAGGGCCCTCAGGCCCTCCACCGGGACGTCGTGCCAGAACATGTTGTACTTGGGGTGCAGGGGGACCCCCAGCTGCGCGCACATCTCCTTCGCGCGCTCGTAAGTCGGGTCCTCCCAGTCGTCAGGGAGCGCCCCCCGGGAGGCGATCTCCTCCCTGTGCCACTCCAGGGCGTACCCGCAGGGGACGAGGGGCTGGTTGTTCTCGGAGAACTCCCCGAAGGGGATCAGGATCTCCCCGTTGTCCGTTATCTCGGCGATCTCGTCGCGGACGGCGAGGACGTCCTCCCTCGTGTCGCAGTGGACGAGGTCGCCGTTCTTGAGCAGCACGAAGGGGCCGTCCAGCCTGTCGCAGGGCGTGACGACGCAGGCCTTCCCCGGCCTCTCTATCTTCACCTGGGTGCCGAGCGCCATGAACTCGTCCATCACGTACATGCTCGCCGGGCTGAACGCCAGGGCGGCTAGGCCGGCGGTCCTGGCCCTCCCGTACCTCAGCCTGAACCCGCCCACCGCGCAGGGGTGTCCGAAGATGGGCCTCCCCGCGACGAGGTCGTTGAGGTAGGTCTTAGACGGCCGCACCTCTTTTTTAGCGCTCTTGTCCTCGTCAGGGGGCTTGTGCGCCTCTATGTACTCGCCGATGAACTCCCACCCCTGGATCTTCAGGTTGTCGACGTGCTTCTTCAGCTTGGCCGCCTTCTGGCACAGCCCCTCCGCGATGACGAGGCATGCTCCCCCCCTCACGCGGTTCGTCTCGATCCTCGGCAGGTCCCTGTACCCCGATATCTCCTCGCCCTCCGTCCCCTCCCCGTCTATGCAGATGGGGCAGTTCCTGACGATCAGGTCAATCTCCTGCTGGGTCGGCAGGTACTGGAGGTGCTGGAGCCGCTTGTACAGCGGTATCTCCTCGTTGAACCTGGCTATCTCCTGCTGCGTCGGGACGTACCTCCCGATGTTCAGCGCCTGGCGCACCATGTCCGCTATGAGGACGCTCATGGCCTGCCCGGTGCCGCCGGCGGCCCGTATCGGCCCGGCGAACATGAGGTCGATGTACGTGGACCCGTCCTTGTTGGTCTTGATCCTCGTGTCCGCGATCCCCTCGAGGGGGGCCACAAGTATGCCCTCCGTGAGGACGGCAAGCCCCACCCTCACCGCCCGGTCCACAGCCTTCTCCAGGCTCTCGGCCGGCCTGTTCGCGATCTCCCCCGCTATCATCAGCGCGACTATCTCCCTGTTGCCGTGCTCCTCGGTGAGCCGGCGTATGTCGTCGGCCACACCCTCCACGTTGTAATCCTTTAGCAGCTTCTCCACGCGGGACGCCAGGTCCTCCGCCTGGGGTATCTCGACGTGCGTCTCCGGGTCCAGGCCGAGCCGCCTCGCGGCCTCGGCGATCCTGTAGCACTCGTCGTTCTTCTCCGCCAGGGCCTTGAAGTACTCCTTCATCTCGTCGCTGGCGGCGACCTCCCCCATCCTCACTCCCCCTCGGCACGCGCCGCCTTCTCCCTGAGCGACGCCCTCATCAGGGGCAGCACCCTCTCCATGAGCGCGTCCACCCCCTCGCCGGTCTCCGCTGAGAAGCTGATGTTCTCCCCGTGCCGGTCCAGCATGTCGCTCTTGCTCTCGGCGACTATGATGGGGACGCCCGGGAAGTTCCCCCTCACCGCGTCCAGGAGCGCGGACTGCCTGTCCATGCTGTATCCGCAGGACTCCGACGGGTCGAGTATGAAGACCATCACGTCGGTGAGGTACCTCAGGGCGAGGACGGCCTGCCTCTCTATCTTGTTCCTGTCCTCGAACTCCCTGTCGAGGAGCCCGGGGGTGTCGATGACCTGGAACACCCTCCAGTCGTCCTTTATGTGCCCTATGACTATGCCCTTGGTGGTGAACGGGTAGGGGGCTATCTCCGGCTCGGCGGTGCTGAGCCTCGCGACCAGGCTGCTCTTGCCCACGTTGGGGAAGCCGGCCGTCACGAGGGTGGGCACGCCCGGGTCGACGGCGGGCAGCCGCCTGAGCTTGTTCTTCGACTCCTGCAGGAAGAGGAGGTCGTCGCCAATCCTCTTGATGACGGAGGACATCCTCCCGTAGAAGCTGTTCCTCGCCCCGTCTATCCTCTTGGGGTCCTTGGTGCCCTTGATCTCCCGGAGCGACTCGTTCTTCAGCTTCTCGATCCTGTTGGAGGCCCAGTTCAGGGCCCCCAGGGCCTTCTTGTACCTGTCGATCCCGATGACCAGGTCGATGAGCTCCGGGAAGAAGTCCTCCCCCTTGTCGATCCTGGGGAACTTCCCGACGTACCCGTCCAGAGTCGATATGACTATGTCCCCGGAGGCGGTCACCTTCGCAAGGGCGGTCTTCTTCCTGCCGTCGAGCGCATCCGACCCCTTCTTCGAGATCTTCGAGGCCCTCTTGAACGACTTGTCCATGAGCTCGTCCGCGGAGAGGACGGTGGGTACTCTGAGGCTTGCTCCCGCCATGGGACGGCTATATGCATCACCTATAATTAAACATGGAGCCGGACGGGTCAGGCGGCAACGTCCCCGCCGCAGGGCGAGACCAGAAGGGGGGAGGTTCCAGAAGATGCCCAACGGTCTGCCCAGGGTTACACCCAACCTCCGAAGTCAGAGTTGAATTCTCGAAGGAGATAGAAAACAGGTCTGCGGGCAGTGGGCCGGCGGCATACCACTCGTTGCCGGAATTCTTTGCCAGCAGACACATCCCACGGTGGGCCGGCGGCATACCACTCGTTGCCGGAATTCTTCGTAAGATGCTTAGCGTTAACTGGTGTTCCTACCTTAAATATCTTTCTTTGTTGCGTCCCCTCTGTTGGTTCTTTCGAGAAAAGGATGGAATGAAAGAAAAGGAAGCCTCTGATGGGCGAAGAGACAGGTATCAGAGGCCATCCCCATGGGAAAGCGTCATGCCGCCTGCGGCGTTACTTCCCCTTGGTTTTAGCAGGAATAGTCTCTGCGTCCGAACGGTATTTCCCGGTGTACCCGGGCATGTCTATCTTCTTTTTCTTCTCATAGTCCTCTCTGGTCTTGGGCCTCCCCCAGAACCAGTGGCGCTGCTTTATTACTACCATTGCCACGTCACTCCCGATAGTATAGCGATGATTATCGACATCGTACCAATAACAAGAAGTGTTCCAACTCTAAATATCATTCGCTGGAGCGTCCGGTTAAAAATAACGTACTGACGAACGGATGTGATATGTCCAATTATAACGCCGTCGTTGACGCCCTCTATGTTGTTCTTATAGATCTCATCCTCCATATCCCAAATGTGCATGCCCGTTGAAGGATCCGCGTACACAGACAAAATCGCCCACATCCCCAGCACAGTCGACCCGCATAGGAGAAGTATCCCTGCAACGTAAGTGATACTGCTAATCTTGCTTAGATCCATGGTTCCGCTGTATATGTTCAATGCGGTCTCGATGGTAATTAGCGAAGAGAAAGCAATCAATATCCCAAGTTTCTGTACACTCGATGCGTGTTTGGTCAGTTCCACCTTTTGCTGTCTCTCCAATTCGCTGAATATCTGCCGACGATCAATTTCTCCAAGGGCGCACAAGGCATAATACAGCTTTTTCCCAGGTGTCATCTCTATTTCACCAGCTGGCTGTTCATCCTCGTAGTCCTCTCCCTCTTGATCCAGTTCTCCCTCGCCCCAGGTTGTTTCTGTCATTCCTTCTCTCCTCCTTTGACCAAATATACGAAAAGTGTTTCCATGTGGTTGTCGCTACTCCTGTCTGAGCAGAGGGTGTCACCTGCGGGTACACTGACATCCTCTGTGTTCGGCACCGTTCTGTCGATTTTATGATCGACCGCAGTGCCTGCCGCCCCGACGCCATCTGGCCACATTAGGCATGGTGGTGAAGGGGCGTGCCCCCACCCTGCATCATGCGGTGCGTCCCTACGGGACGCACCGCCCGGCATACCCCCGACATCATGCAGAGGTGAACACCGCCTTCATCAGCCAGAGGTCCGAGTCCAGGTTCGCGTCCGCGTTCAGCGCAGGCGGCACCAGGCCGGCGGGGCAGTCCATCAAGAGCACCCCCGCCGTGACCACCCAATCGCCCAGGTCTGACCCGACCAGCCTGCAGAGCGCCGCCACGTTGGCGTCCACGCTCACGCCGATCTTGGTCTCCGGGTAGTGGTCGAACGGCTTCAGGTAGAAGGGTGTGGACAGCCCGGTGTAGAACGTCACCCCGAGGTACAGGTGGTTCGCGAAGACCTCCTTCGGGGCGATCCCGTACGGGTTCTCGACATTGAGCAGCAGCGACTCGATCTCCCCCACGAGGTATCTCAGCCCTTCCTCCACGAAGTCTGCGTCTATGGACAGGGCGAAGCTCACCCCCGCGCAGAGGGTGGATGAGTAGTCGGTCACCTCGAGGGACACGTACACGGAGGCCTCGACGACGCAGGCTGCCAGCATCCCTATCCCCTCCTCTATGGCGTCGGTCACCGCTTTCTTGAACAACCCGGAGAGGTCGTCCGTGTCCTTCGGCGACCCCAGCTCCCTGAGGGCCTTGGTCGTGGTGTCGTACAGTATGTTCAGCAGGTGCACCTTCGCCGTGCTCCCGCTGAAGATCCCGCCGCAGTTGGGCGTTCCGGGCGTCCCCTTGGCGAACGTCCATTCCCTCGCGCCGTCCGCCACCCTCTGCCACGTGAAGCCGTCGTCCTTGGCATCCTTCTTCACGGGCGTCCTGTCGGCCTCCCGGCCGTCCGGGGACACGAGCATCACGCACTCCCCGTCGGGTATGAGTGCGGAGCCGTCGTTGTTCAGGAACGCCCCGGGGAGGGTTATGAC
This sequence comes from Methanomassiliicoccaceae archaeon, assembly GCA_009776625.1. Lineage (GTDB taxonomy): Archaea > Thermoplasmatota > Thermoplasmata > Methanomassiliicoccales > Methanomethylophilaceae > Methanoplasma. Next base: position 6,770 of record WRNL01000009.1, read on the forward strand.
CGCCCTCTCCCAAGGGGAGAGCGAGAGGCCCGTTATGGTGTGGGCCTTGGTCTGGGGGCTCGACCCGGCGCGAATCGTGTACCCTTCCAGGTCCACGCGGTGCGGGGTCGCGTTGTAGAGCTCGACCCACTCGTTGTCCCGGTCCGTGCCGGGCGGGTTGAGCTCGAACTCGTTGATCAGGATGCCGGATTCGTACGGGATGCTGTATTTCAGCTCGATCCCGGCGTCGATCGACCCTTTGAGGCCGGGGATGGGGAGCGGGATGTCCGAGAGGACCGCCGCCACCGGCGGTATGTCGCTGAGCGCGAACCCGAGGCGGTGGTACTGCACGAGCTCAGGGAGGGCCACGTCGAACCTGACGCCCCCCACCACGCCCTCCATCGAGACCATCTTGTCCGTCAGCCTCATGAGCGGGTCTATGTCCGCCGAGATGTGCCAGCTGCCGCCCTTGACCTCCGCGTTGCCCGTGAGGGCCGTCAGCTTGCCCGAGCCCGAGCCCGTCTGCTTTATGGTGATGGAGCCGGACACGCTGAGGCCGCCCACGGCGCACCCCATGGCGACGGTCAGCAGGTCGCTGACGCCGCCCTGTACGGATCCCCCTGCCGTGAAGGACAGGGTGAACCCCATGTACGTGAAGCTGACCGACCGCTTGGACTCGTCGAGGCCAGCGGCCTTCTTGACGGCGTCCACCGCCATCTCCAGCACGCTCCCCACGATCTTCGCCACCCAGCCGTCGATGATCTCGGCCAGCAGCATGAGGGGTGCCATCATCGCATTGTAGAGCTTCTCCACCACCGACGCGACGTACTTGGCGCACTCCATCATCGCCGCGCCCATTATGGAGACGACGTCCATGATCATCGACATCACCTTGCGGAGGGGCTCGAGGATCGCGCCGAGGAGGCCCACGAGGGCGTTCCAGGCGTCGCTCAGCAGAGTGTTGCTGGGGGTGTATCCCCTGACGCCCGCAAGCTCCCACCCGCTCGCTACGACGACCTTGACTTCTATGCTGACCTTCGAGGAGCCTTTGTACACGGAGTCGTAGGCGCCCATGGCGTCCATGACCGCGCCCGAGCCCTTCACTGTGTACTCCACCGTGTCCTCGATGGTCACCGAGAAGGCGGTGGAGTAGGACGCGCCGCTCCTCTCGCTGAACCCTACGTAGTGGACGCAGTCCTTCAGGTTGTCGTTCGGCCCCTTCACGCCCACCTTGGGCGAAGACGAGGACGACACGGTCAGCCTCTCGACGGTGACGCCCCCGCCCGCATCGGTGAAGGCGAAGGAGTCGGTCCCGGGCATGTCCATCGGCCCGCTGTACGCGTTGATGCTGGTGTTCTCCACAGCCTCCGAGCAGAGCAGCCTGATCCTCTCCGGGACGTCCGTCGAGACATCGAGCAGGAAGGCCCCTCCCTCGAATATGGCGGTGCACACCCTCTTTATGACGCCGGGGCTGCCGCCGGGCACGTCGGTGAGGACGTTGAGGCCGCCCACGCAGCCGTCGACCGCCGCCTCGTAGTCGGAGACGGCCTTCCTGACGGCGGCGCCCTCCATGAGGGCCGCGACCGCCCTGTCGATGTCGCCGTCTCCGTACGATGCGCCGTCCGCGTCCAGCTGGCGCGTGAGGGCGGATGCCAGGGAGGACCGGATGTTCTCCCTGAACGTGTCGACGCCGTAGATCTGGCGGCGGTTTTCCGATATGACCTTGTATATGGCGGCGTAGAAGGGGTCGGCGACCCTCTGGTCGCCTATGGCGGAGGTCATTATCCTCTCGACCTCCGAGTCGCCCTTGCTCAGGGCGAGGCGGACCGTCTTGTCAACAGTCTCCATGAAGGACTCGCCGTCCGTAGGGTCGACGGGCACCCGCACCGTCCCTAGCGCCTTCGTCTGCCCTATGTTCACGGCGGCGGTGTTGATGACGCTCCTCATCCACTCCCGTATCTCGTTGGTCTCCGACCTGTAGTTGCTCTTGAACTTCGATATGCCCTCCCACTTCATCATGTCGACGGAGGGGTAGGCGGGGGACACGGAGAGTGACGGCACCCTGACCGCCGCCCCGCCGACCACCACGTCGGCCTCCGACGTCCTTATAGTCGCCGACCCCCCCGTGTAGAGGCGGGCGTACCTGTCGGCGTCCAGCCCGTTGTCCCTCATCACCTGCTCTATGTAGGGTGCGGCGGAGAACTCGTTGTTGCCGGTGAAGAACCCCTTAAGGGAGTCCCAAGCGTTCCTCACGCCGTCCGTGAGGGAGTCCATGACGTCTATGGCGACGTTGCCGTAGAGGTAGTCGAACCACTGCAGCGCCAGGTCGTCCGCGATGGATATCAGTGCCTGGGAGTACACGGCGGAGAGGTCGATCTCGATGTACCCGTCCTCCGACACGAGGACGTCGGCGAGGTCGATGCGCTCGAGGCCGGCGCCGAAGCCCTCGGAGGGGCTGCGGAACACCAGGAGCTCGAGGGCGCGCAAAGATGTCTTGTAGGCGGACTCGACGTCCGCCGGGGTTATGATGGACATGGTCCCCATGCTGCCGTACTCGGCGAGGGAGCCGTACCCGTTGAGCACCCTGTACTGGGCGAGGGCGGTGAGCTGGTGGGCCACCATCTGCGAGAGGGCGGAGCCCTCCCCGGAGACCATGGAGTCGAAGAGCGACCCCTTCTCGGCCGCCAGGGGGAGGGCGCAGGTGCCGTCCGTGGATATGGCGACGGTCCTCTCCGAGGTCCCCGACCCGCAGACGAACCTCGCCGTGTAGTGCCCGGTCGCCCTGAGGTAGGACGGCGTGAAGCCGTCGGTGAAAGCATCGGAGGACGTGAGCCTCAGCGGCTCCGCCTCCAAGATGAACGTGTAGCTGATTATTGTGACCGACACGCCTCTGTCGTTGCGGGGGAAGGCGGACTTCATCCACTTGTCGGACTTCTCCTTGAACGCCTCCGCCCTCTTCTCGACGGAGCCGCCGTCAGGGTCGGCGCTGACATCGAAGATTATCTCGCCCAGCCCCCTCTCGACGGACGTGCTCGTGTACTCTATCGCCGAGTCCAGGGTGTCCAGCTCGGTCATTATGTTGTCCGCCGTATCCTCTATGCCCTTGGCCTGCGTGACCATCACCGCGAAGGCGGACCCGATGATCAGCAGCACCACTCCAATCACGACGAACGGCATGCCGCCGTCCCTCGACCTTCTGATTCCTCTTGCATAACGATTCATGTTATCTGAGCGTCCATTTCCAGGAGGCCTGATATAAGGGGGTAGCTACAGTTAGCAGGGTAGCCCCCGCGGGCCCTGCCGTGAGGGGGCCGCCCCGGCAGGGGCGGCATAGGCAACATAATAAACCCTCACGTTTATCATGTCAAGTGGCAAGATAAACCCCACCGAGCAGAAGGGCGGGGGCAAAGGGGGCGTGCGATGCAGGAAACTAACAGGATCGAGTTGAAAAGAGAGCTGAACGACCGTTTCGAGCGTGCGGTCGTGTCCTTCTTAAACTATGCGGGTGGCGGCGAGATACTCCTCGGCATCGACGACGACGGCGTAGCCGTCGGCATAAAGGACATAGATGCTGTGCAGAGGAAAGCCGTCGACCGGATCCGCAACAACATCCGCCCTCAGACGCTCGGCCTTTTCGACGTAGTCCATACGAGGATCGATGAGAAGGATGTGATCCGCGTCATTGTTTCATGCGGGCAGCAGCGCCCATACTACATCCGGAAAATGGGGATGTCCGAGGACGGGTGCTTCATACGCGTGGGCAGCACGTCGCAGCCGATGACGGAGCAGATGATAGAGGGGCTGCTCGCCGCCCGCCAGAGGGTGACGCTGCCGTCCATGGAGTCGCCCCGCCAGAACCTGACGTTCAAGCAGCTGTCCATATACTATGCGGAGAAGGGCCTGGAGCCCACCCCACAGTTCATAGAGAGCCTCGACCTGCGGCACAGCGGCGGGGGGTACAACTATGCCGCATATCTCCTTGCAGACGAGAACGGGGCGTCGGTCAAGATCGCGACGTACAATGGCAAGGACAAGATCGACCTGTGCGAGACACGTGAGTATGGCAACCGGTGCCTGATAACCGCGGCGCACAGGATCCTTGACAGGATGGATTCCGAGAACCGTACCTTTGCAAAGATAACGCCGGAGAACCGCCTCGAGAGGGAGCGTGTGGACAGCGTAGCCCTTCGCGAAACGATAATAAACGCCATTGTGCACAATGACTATGCGAAAGGGGTTCCTCTGGTGGAGATATTCACAGACAGGATCGTCGTCACATCTTGCGGGGGTCTGGTGGAAGGCCTCTCGGAGGAGGATCTCTTCAACTGCCGGTCGATGCCCCGCAACCGCGAGCTCATGCGCGTGTTCCGCGATGTGGGGCTGGTGGAGCAGATCGGCTCCGGAATGAGCCGTATACTCAAGGCATATGACCGTTCGATATTCGAATTCACGCCGAGTTTCACTGTGGTGACATTCCCTTTCGCAGAAGGTTTTATCATGCCAAATGGCAAGACAAATGGCAAGACAAATGGCAAGACAAATGGCAAGACAAACAGCAGGGGCGATATCATATTGGATGCAATCCGGTCGGATCCCGGCGCGACCATACCAAAGATAGCTGACATCACGGGCATCTCGCCGCGCACAGTCTCCCGCAGGCTCCGCGAGCACCAGGACGCGGGGGCCGTCCGCCGTGAGGGGGCGCGGAAGAACGGGCGGTGGGTGGTGACAGCGCCTCTGTGACGCCCCTCCCCGCGCCCCGCTGGGTAAAGTATTATAAATATGACGTAAATCTTAAGCCTGGTACAATGACTTCCACTATGCAGAAATATGCAGTCAAGAAGGGGCTGCCGAAAGAGACGAAGTCGGTCTGCCCGGAATGCGGCAAGATCCTCTCCGCCTCTCTTTTCGACAAGGACGGCAAGGTGTTCATGGAGAAGGCCTGCCCGGAGCACGGGGAGTTCTGTGACATCTACTGGTCCGACACCGAGCTCTTCCTGAGGGCGGAGGAGTTCGCCCATGACGGGATCGGGCTCCTCAACCCCATGGACAAGAGCCTGGACGACGGGGACAACGTCCACGTGTTCATCGGCGGCGAGAGGGTCGACATGCTCACGTGCTCCGCCCTCGCGAACGTCGACCTGACCAACAGATGCAACATGAACTGCCCCATATGCTTCGCCAACGCGAACCAGCAGGGGTACGTGTACGAGCCCGACTACGAGACGCTGACAAGGATGCTGGACGCGCTCAGGTCGGAGGAACCCATAAAATGCACCGCGGTGCAGTTCTCCGGCGGCGAGCCGACGATCCACCCGGACTTCGTCAAGATAGTCAAAGCGGCTAAGGACAGGGGCTTCGCCCAGGTCCAGGCGGCAACCAACGGCATAGAGTTCGCCAGGAAGTACGACTTCCTGAAAGAGTCCTCCCAGGCGGGGCTCAACACGATCTACCTGTCCTTCGACGGGATGACCGACGACGTCTACCTCCAGGCGAGGGACAGGAAGATGTTCCAAGTGAAGCTCGACGTCATCGCCAACTGCAGGAGGCTGAAGGAGGAGACGGGCAAATGCCCGTCGATAGTCCTCGTCCCGACGATCGTCAGGGGCATGAACGACCACCAGATAGGCGACATGGCGAGGTTCGCCTTCGACAATGCGGACGTGATACGCGGGATAAACTTCCAGCCGGTGGCGTTCACCGGGAGGATGACCAAGGAGCAGCTCTCGGAGGGCAGGTTCACCCTCCCCGACCTCGTCAAGGCGTTCGAGGAGCAGACGGAGTACGCCTCCAGGGACGACTGGTACCCGGTCCCCGTGGTGGCGCCAATATCGGACTTCGCGTCCATAATACTCAACCAGAACAAGGTCACCTTCACGACGCACCCCCACTGCGGCATCGCCACCTACGTGTTCATGGACGAGACGGGGAAGGCCACGCCGTTCCCTAGGTTCATCGACGTGGCGACGTTCACAAAGGGGCTCCAGGAGATGTCCCCCGGGGCGGTCAAGGCGACGTTCAAGAAGCTGTACGCCATGAGGCTGCTGAAGCTCCTGGACAGGTCCCTCATAGAGGAGAACCTCCCCGGCGGGCTCACGAAGAAGCAGTTCAAGAAGATGATGGTCAGCGTCATGAGCAAGAGGTCCAAGACCGCGCTGGCGGCGTTCTCGTGGAAGGTGATGTTCTTCGGCGGGATGCACTTCCAGGACATGCACAACTACGACGTGGAGAGGGTGAGGCGCTGCGGCGTCCACTACATAACGCCGGACTGCCAGGTGATACCGTTCTGCGCGTACAACGGGGGGCCGGAGTACCGCAAGGCGATCGAGGAGAGGTTCTCGATCCCCCTGGCGGAGTGGAAGGAGAAGAACAAGAAAGGGGCCGCGGAGCTGGAGGCGGCGATGGTCGTCCCCGACGACCAGAAAGCGTGAGGCTGATAGGATGATCGTGGATACATACAGGTGCCTGCATTGCGGGGGGTGCGCCGGGTCGTGCCCCGAGAACGCCATATTCCTCAACGACTTCGTGCTGGAGTTCAACTCCAGCTGCACGAGGTGCGGGAGGTGCGTGAGGATCTGCCCGGTCCACGCGCTGTCCATGGAGGCGGTCAGATGAGGACGCACACATGCGACGTCGTCGTCGTCGGGGCGGGCCCCGGCGGGAGCATGGCGGCCAAGTTCTGCGCGAAGGGCGGGCTGGACACCATAATGATAGAGAAGAAGGCCGAGGTCGGCGCGCCGCTCAGGTGCGCCGAGGGCGTGTCCAAGAAATGGCTGGAGGAGGTGGGCATAGAGCCCGACCCGGCCTGGATATGCGCCGACATGGTCGGGGCCGTGATCAGGTCGCCGAGCGGGCACGAGTTCAAGCTGGACGAGAGCCACGCCGGCTCCGAGGTGGGGTACGTGCTGGAGAGGCACCTCTTCGACAAGGCCCTGGCGAGGGACGCCGCGGCGGCCGGCGCGAGGATAATGATGCGCACCGCCTGCACCGGGGTCATCATGGAGGGCGGGAGGCCCGCCGGCATAAGGGCCAGGAGCATGGGCGAGGAGATAGAGATCCGCGCCAAGGCGGTCGTCGCCGCGGACGGCTTCGAGTCCCAGGTGGGGAGGTGGGCGGGCATCGACACCAAGCTGGGGATGAGCGACATCGACTCGTGCCTCCAGTACAGGATGGTCAACGCGGACGTCGACCCGGAGTACTGCGAGTTCAACATAGGCGTGAAGATAGCTCCCGGCGGGTACCTCTGGATATTCCCCAAGGGGAACGGCGTGGCCAACGTCGGCATCGGGGTGATGGCGAAGTTCTGCAAGGACGCCGAGCCAAAGAAGTACCTGGACAAGTTCATAGCCGAGGATCCCAGGTTCAAGGACAGCCAGGCCGTGGAGGTGGCCGCCGGGATGGTGTCCACCTGCCCGGGGCTCGACTGCGCCGTGGGCGACAACATCATACTCGTGGGCGACGCCGCGAGGATAATCGACCCCATAACCGGGGGCGGGATATGCCACGCCTGCAGGACGGGGATGTACGCCGGGCTGGTCCTGACGGAGTGCGCCAAGAAGGGCGACTTCTCCAAGCAGGCGCTCATGCCCTACGAGAAGATGTGGCGCGACAGGATGGAGGACAAGCTCTACAGGAACTGGATGGCCAAGGAGAGGCTCGCCGAGCTCGACGACGACACCATCGACGAGCTCGTGAAGCTCATCTCCGGCTCCGACATCAAGGAGGTCAACGTCTATAACCTGCTGAAGGTGGTGAAGGAGAGGTTCCCCAAGGTCGTGGAGGGCTTCGATGACCTGATCTGAGGGCGCGGCAAGGGATGCCCCCATCAGGCGGCAGGGGCTTGTGAGGCGGCCGAGCCCCCACCCACCAGGTCTGCGAGGAGCCGTCGGTAGCTCCGGCGGCAACCCCATGGAGCCTGGCTCACAACCCCGCTTTCGTTTATTCCTTACATCCTTTTCTCGAAAGAGCCTAGTTTCACTTGTGCCAGAAAGACAGCTTAATATAGTTTCTCATACATCCAAGCCGCATTGTTGGAAGATGTGTTAAATCCAACCTGGGGTGGAACATCATGGAGGTTGCGGTCAGAAATAAAAGTTATAGCGGCATTCAAGGTGGCGCTAGTTTCGAACTTGAGAATGAGATACTGCTTAAATACAAGGGCGGAGCCCATTTAGACATCAATGACAACAAATACCTTGTGTACAAATTAAAATCCATAGGTTTCCTCCGTTGCGGCTTCGACTTAGAAAAGAACGAAGAAACTGTCCGCACGACCGCACGTGGCATAGGGCTATTGGAGATAAGAGGGATTATTTGAAGAGATGGGCTTGAATCCCAACACTCTCGGGGGATCTGGAAACGGATTTTGGAGGTTTGGACATGCACGACATGTTCGGCGCAGAGAGTTTCGGCATCCACGGCAGTCATTTTTTGATAAGAAAGAGAACAAATGATATAAGCAGAGATGCCAAGACTCTCGTTATTGACTATGAACTCCCGACGAATGTGTTCTCGGACATTATCCAGTTTGATCTCATTGACAGCACATCTCAAGAGATAATGTATCATGGCAGTGCCAAGATCAAAAAGAACGGGCTGGTAGAGATCGAGATACCTGGCGACAGCACGCCCATAAGGAAGATAATATTCGAGGTGTATATGAGTCTAAAAGAGATATTCCATAAACACATATGCCATATGGACGAGTATGATGAAGGGGCGGACTCTCTCTTAAAGCTCGAGGCGGGGGAATCTGAGGCTGAAGCCGTACAAAAAATAGCTATTCAATACGTTAACAAAGTTCCATCATACCTAGAGAAGTTAAGTTCATACTTGTCCTATTACGGCAAGCAAGGCGACATTGGATACACGGCTGAGAAAGAATTTTATCTCCTTTATATACAGGCACGGGGGGAATTCCTCTATGGGATTTCTTTCATGGAAAGTTTAGCCAGAGAACTTGGAAACAATTCAAAACAGTATTCCAACGTCATGTCGAAAGGAATTGAAATGGCTAATATATTGTATTCTGGGTCAAATGACCTCAACAAGATTCACATGGGCTGGGAATCAAATACGCTTACGGCAGAGATAAAAAAATATACCGAGAGCAGCGAGAAAACAAATCAGGAGATGAAAAATGCCAATGTGCGGGTAAAAAACCTCACATATTATGTTCTGGCGTTCGCTGTCGTTGCTGTGCTGACTCCATTTTTCGCTACACTAAAGGAATATCTCCCTGAATTGAGTTTAGCTTTCGACATCATTTTGATTACCTCGATTCTATTGATACTCGCACTCATGGTGGTTTACCTATACAAAGACCACAAGTCAAATAACCTCCTGGCACATAATATTGAAGGCTCTCTTCGGAGTTGAGTCAAATTAGGGGGTTCCTGCGATGGAACATCCCGACCTCGACATTTCAGACCCGATTCTTTGAGCTCGGCCTCGACATATCAGGGTGGATTTTATGAAAGTTCGGTCATTCGACAGTCGGGCGTCCGGGTCCTTCGCCGGCGAGACGAGATGCGTGCCCATAGTTCAGCGGAATCTGTGCAGGATGCCCAAATGTAGAAAGGCCCACCCCTCAAAGAATCGGGCTTGAAATGTCGAGGTCAGGATAGAGGTTTCGTCAAAGAGCAGATCGTACACGGGTGAGCTGTCATTCTCAAAGATCAATCTCAGGATTTCTTCCACGTGCCGGAAGTAGAAGTCCTTCCTGTCCTTGGCTGTTACCAACGATAGCATTCTCATATCGTACGACAAGGCATAGATATCGGGGCTACACCTCTCCACCCCAACCAGAACCCCAGCTATATTCAAACTGGCTTGCTCCCATTGTTTCAGCATGTAGCCACGGCGCGGGCTCCTGATTCAGATTTCACCCCTATACAGATGCAGAGGGTCACCTTGTCGCTCAGGACGACGACGGGGCGTTCCTTCGAGCCGATGTCGCCTTCGAACCCGACATGCGCCAGCCAGACGTCCCATTTCTCTCCCATGGCATCACTCGTCGTAATGCTTGGTCAGGAAAGGGGGAGGTATAGCACCCCGGATGGCAGGAGTCATTAGTCACTCCATCATTCAGCCCACATCTGCACGAAGACGGGGGAACTGACCTCGACAAATGTTATAAGCCGCCCTACACATGCCTTTGGCGTGGCTGAGATGTGCAATGGAGGAAAGCTCGCATTTGAAGAGATGAGGGAAATAGTCGCACCCATCGCCGCAAAGCACGGCGTGGCACGCATATACCTCTTCGGGTCGAGGGCGCGAGAGGATGGCGACGAGGACAGCGATTATGATTTCTGCATCGTTGTCCCCAAGCGGTTCGACATCATGGACATAGGGTCTCTGATGGGCGAACTGGAGGACGCTCTGGGAAAAAGGGTCGATATAGTCTGCGAGGACAATCTCCATAAGAAGCCATGTTTCATGGAGGAGGTATTGCGTGACAGAAGGATCGTATTCGAAGTATGACGAGGACAACATCCGCATGATCCTGGAGTATTGAGAGGACATATCACACCTTATTCAGACACATGGTTCCGACGAGGCAGATTTTGCGGATGACATCTCTCTCCAGTACGGGTGCGCGTTCGCTCTTATGCAGATCGGCGAAAATGTGAAACGCCTCTCCCCCGGCCTCACGGCGAAGCATCCGGAGGTAGAATGGAGAAGTTCGGCGAAGATGAGGGATTTCATCGTACACAACTATATGGAAGTCGATATCGAGAGGGTGAGATACACCGTATTGGAAAAAATCCCCCTGTTATAGGGCGAGTGCAGAACCATCCTGTCTAACCTCTGAGTGCGCAGTCGATTGCTGTTGTATTTACTTATAGTTATATCGGATGCCGTCGGCTCCCATCCATCTGTGCTCTGGTCCCCCTACTTGCATGGTGGGGGAAACCCATCCTTATCGGCGTAGCCGTGATTAAGAACAACGATGCGGAAACCATCGCTGGCACAAGTGAGAGGTAGCCCTTTTGGACTGTTGCGTGTTACTCAGTCACTCGTTCTTCGCCGACGCTTTCACGCCCTCCACCCCCGTCTTCACGACGAAGGGGAACCCCCCGCGGGAGGATATCGCCTCGCACACAATGTCGGGCTGGTCGGTCAGCGCCACCATGCACCCGCCGCCGCCGGCACCCGTGAGCTTGGCGCCGTAGGCGTGCGGGAGGGACGCGTTGACCATCTTGTTCAGCTCGTTCGACGACACGCCGAGTATGGAGAGCAGCTTGTGGTCCTTCGTCATGAGCCTGCCGAGGCACTCCGCGTCTCCCGCCCGCAGCGCGTCGATCCCCTCCAGGGTCACCTGTCCGATCTCCTCCACGATGTCGGAGGCGAAACGGTTGCCGTCCTTGTACTTCCTGACCCTCTCCACCAGCGGCCCCGTCGCGGCCTTTATGCCGGTGCAGCCGATGACGAAGGTCATCGGGGGGACGTCGATGCCGGACACGCTCCATGAGACCCCGTCCCTATCGATGTCCCAAAGGTGGCTCCCCCCTGCGTCCGGCGCGTTCAGGGCGACCCCCCCGCCGTTGGCGGAGGCGGAGGTGTCCATCGGGCTGCCCCTGCCCTGGCAGTAGCACTCCGCCTCGAACGCCTCCTTGGCTATCTCCTCCCTGCCCATGGACCTCCCGCAGAGGACGCGCATCGCCGCCGAGAAGGCCACGGAGAGGGCGGCGGACGACCCCAGCCCCGAGCCGGTGGGGATCTTGCTGTCCATGTGGACCGACACGGGGATCATGTCGTTCCTCCCCGCGATGTACCTTATGTGGGGGTTGAACCTGAGGTCGGTCGACTCGCCGTTGATCCTGAAGTCGTCGTTCCTCCTCGCCCTTATGTAGAACCTGCGGTTTATGGCGACGGCGACCGCCGGCTTCCCGTAGACGACGGCATGCTCGCCCAGTATCACGAACTTACCGGGCGCTGACGCGGACGCTCCGTTCATTCCGTCAGACCGTACCTGGAGAGCGTCTCCCGGATGGCGTCGTTGGGGGTCCGCTGGCCCAGCAGCGGCTGCGGGATGTCCCACCACCGCTCCTCGAACTCCGCCAGGGCGTTCTCGTATGCGTCCTCGTCGGGGAAGTCGCCCCTGCTGACGCCCATCAGCGCCTTCATGTGCTCCTTGAAGAGGTCCACCTTGTGCCTCTTGTTGGTCAGGGAGACCCCGAGGAACACGTCGAAGGAGAACATGGCGTCCAGCCCCGCCTCCTGGTCGGAGTCGCACAGCATGTCCAGCACGCTGCCGGCGGCGAGGCTGAATATCATCTTCCTCTTCGCGTCCTCGGGGACGTCCATGGCGTCCACCCCCTCGATCATCTCCTCGTAGCAGAGGTCGCTCAGCGCGGCTACCCTGAGCGGGTTCTTGTCGTACAGCTGCCTCTGCAGGAACTCCTCGTCCGAGAGTTCCTCATCGTCCCCCCCGAAGAGGCCCGCGTTCGGGTCGTCAGGGTCCATCCTGCCCATCTCATCCCCCCCTCAGCTTCTTCATCGTGTCCGCGAGTATGTCCATGCCCGCGTCGATCTTCCTCTCGTCCGCAGCGTAGGAGAACCTCAGGTGGCCCTCCCCGTGCCTCCCGAAAGCGGACCCCGGGGTGCATATGAGGCCGTTCCTGGCGAGGGCGCCCGCGAGCTCCTCGGACTTCATTGGCAGGTCGTACGACGGGAAGGCGTAGAACGACCCCTTCGGGGGCTCCATGCGCATGCCGTCTATCTCGTTGACCCGCTTCGTGATGAGGTCCCTCCTCGATTTGAATATCCTCCTGGCTCCATCCAGGTAGGCCCCCATCGCCGGCAGGGCGTTCAGTATCCCGTACTGGGCGGGCATGTTGGGGCTGGCGCATACATGGTACTGCATCTTTATGAGGTCGTCCATCGTCCCCTTGTCTGAGAAGATGGCGCCCATCCTCCAGCCGGTCACGGCCATCATCTTGGAGAACCCGTTGACCACGACCGACCTGTCCAGGCGGCCCAGGAAGGAGTGGTGCGCCCCCTCGTAGATGTAGGAGTCGTAGACCTCGTCCGAGAGTATGGCGATGTCGTGGTCGTCCGCGAGATCCAGGATGGCGCTGTGTGTGGCCCCGTCGAGCACCCCCCCTGTGGGGTTCGAGGGGCTGTTCACGACTATCATCTTGGTCTTCTCGGTGATCAGCCTCTTGACGTCCTCAATGTCAGGGACGAAGTCCCCCTCGGTGAGCCTGTACTCCACGGGCCTGCCGCCGGCGAGCATGGCGTGCGGGGAGTATATCACGAACCCCGGGCTCGGTATGAGGACCTCGTCGCCGGGGTCGACGAGCGCCTGCGTGGCCTCGAGGAGCGCCGACGAGCCGCTGGGCGTTATCATCACGTTGTCCGCCGTCAGGCCCCCGTACCTCGAGAACCACTCCGCGACGCCCTTCCTGAGCTCCGGGATCCCGGCGGTAGGCCCGTACTTGTTCAGCCCCTCCGAGGCGGCCCTGTTCATGCCCTCTATCGCCTCCTTGGGGGGGTCGATGTCCGGCTCCCCCAGGCCGAGGTTGATCGATCCGGGGCCGGCCAGGTCGAACATCTTCCTGATGCCCGACATGGGGATGGACCCAAGCCTTTCAGATGTTTTCATAAAGGGTCATTGTCCGCATATTATATTGATTTATTTTCTCGGCGCACGCCGCCGCCGCCGCCATCCGTACGTGGCTGGCGCCATGTATGCAAAAAGGTCGTCTAGACAGGAGAGGGTCTGGGAAACGTCCTGCTCATTCCTCAGAGGTATCGTGCCGAGATCGCCCATGTGCGCGACTGGAGTAGATGGAAAACGGATGAAAGGAATAACTAACGGTTTTTGTGACGATAGCAACAGGGATTGAAAGTCTGCGACGGGGTGAAGAGCCGCAATGCGCTGGAAGAGGAGTTGCGCGGGTCATCAACCGTCGCAAATTTTGCGACAGTTCAAACGTAGGGCGGCAGGGAGATGGAGCGCAGGGCGGAGTCCCAATTCTCCCAAAATTATAAAAGAATTTTACCGAATATTTATAAAAAATTTTACCGAAAATTACTAAAATGAGGCTCAGTGTCAGGTTTTTTGCCATTGTGTATTCGGCGACGGCGTCATCCTTGCTACCCACCATCATTGAGTCATGCGTCCAGCTTAATTCTCTCAGCAGTGCTGAGCGAATTGCGTCGTCCTTGCGAGTCCCACAGAGCTGCCTCATACGCCTTAGATTCTGTGACGAAAAACCAGAGGCGTCGGGGTTGTGATGCAGGATGTGTTTGGATAATACGACTATCGCCCCCCCTCCCCTCAATGTCCGAGGCAGGGCGCAGAGGGCACGTCAGGCGCCGCGGCGTTCCGCACGGTGTAATACTTCACGAGTTCGTGACCACTTAGGACAGTATCGAGGCGATCGGGGATAATACTTTCTCAAAACGGGGAAGGAACGACAAGCGGGCAGTGCCGG
>WRNL01000010.1 GCA_009776625.1 Methanomassiliicoccaceae archaeon
GGGGCGTGCCGCCTCATGCGGCCGTCTCGAACTGGCTGTTGTACAGCTCGGCATAGAACCCGCCCTGCGCCAGGAGCTCGTCGTGGCCGCCGCTCTCTACGATGTCGCCCTCCCTCAGCACCAGGATCATGTCGGCGTTCTTGATCGTCGACAGCCTGTGGGCGATGATGAAGGACGTCCTGTCCTTCATCAGTATGTCCATGGCCTCCTGCACCATGCGCTCGGTGCGTGTGTCCACCGAGCTGGTGGCCTCGTCGAGGATCAGCAGGCGCGAGTCCTTGATGATGGCGCGCGCTATCGTCAACAGCTGCTTCTGCCCTTCGGACAGGCTCGCGTTGTCGTTCAGCACCGTGTCGTACCCGTCCGGGAGGGTCTGCACGAAGTGGTGCAATCCCACCATTTTGCAGGCAGCGACGACATCGTCGTCCGAGACCCCCTGTTTCGAGTAGATGATGTTCTCCTTTATGGTGCCCTCGAACAGCCAAGTGTCCTGAAGCACCATGCAGAACTGCTCGTGCACGTTCTCGCGGGGGACCTCGTTTATCGGCACGCCGTCGAGCAGTATCTCGCCGCCGTCTATCTCGTAGAACCTCATCAGCAGGTTCACCAGCGTGGTCTTGCCGGCCCCGGTGGGGCCCACTATGGCGATCTTCTGCCCCGGCTTAACCTTCGCCGAGAAGTCGTGGATGACGGTCTTGTCAGGGGTGTACCCGAACCTGACGTTCCTGAACTCGACGGAGCCTTCGGCGCGGCCGAGGAGCTTCGGCTTCTTGCTCTCGTCCTCCATCTCCGTTTCCTCTATGAACCCGAAGACGCGCTCGCTCGCGGCGGCGGCCCTTTGAAGGCCCGTTGCGGCCTGCGCGAGCTGCGAGAGCGGCTGCGTGAAGAACCGCACATAGAGCATGAACGAGGTGATCACGCCGATGGAGATGACGCCGTCTATGGTCAGCATCGCCCCGACGATGCACACCGCCACATACCCGAAGTTGCCCACGAACAGCATCATGGGCATCATCAGCCCGGAGAGGAACTGGGATTTCCATCCGCATTCATACAGCCTGGCGTTTATCTCCTCGAATCTCCTCTTGAAGTCCCTGCTGCCGTTGTACACCTTCACGATGTTGTGCCCCGTGTAAGTCTCCTCCACATGGCCGTTGATGTTCCCCAGCTCGGCCTGTTGCGCGACAAAGAACTTCTGGGAGACCTTCACGATGACCGCCATAAGCACGAAGCCGAGCAGGCTGGTGCCTATGGCGGTGAGTGCCATCGTCCAGTTCGTATAGAACATCATTATCGTCGAGACGACCAGCATCGCCACCGCCGAGAAGAGCGTGGGCACGCTCTGGTTGAGCGTCTGCCCGATGGTATCGACGTCGTTCGTCATGCGGCTCAGGACGTCGCCGTAGCTCGTCTTGTTGAAGAAGCTGAACGGCAGGCGGTTGATCTTCCCCGACAGGTCCGAGCGCATCCGCTTGGAGATCTTCTGCGTGGTGGTCGCCATGGTCCAGTTCTGCACGAAAGTGAACACCGCGGCGCCTGCACAGAGGCATATCAGCGTGATGCCGATCGACGTCACCGCACCAAGGTCTATCACGCCCATCATAATCGGCACACCGCCGACCATCAAGGGTACGCCCTTCACGATCTCGTCCGTCAGCATCCCTATCCAGTGGGCGCTCAGGACCTGCAGTATCGCTGAGAGGACAGCCATCACAAGCGCCGCCGCGACCACAGGCATGAACGACCTGGAGTACACGATGAGCTTCCCCCACGTCTTCTTGAACTCCTTCGGCTTCTCGCCGGGGCCCATCCCCATGGGGCCTCCCATGGGGCCCCTTCTGGGCGGCTGTCTGCGCGGCGCATCGTCGCTCATAGTGCCAGCTCCTTCTCGCTCAGCTGGGATACGGCTATCTCCCTGTACACCCCGCATGTGTTGAGGAGTTCTTTGTGCTTCCCGATTCCCACGACCTCCCCCTCGTCTAGGACAATGATCTTGTCGGCGTCCATGATGGTGCCGATGCGTTGGGCCACGATCATGCTCGTGGCGCCCTGCGTCTCCTTCTTCAAGGCAGTCCTCAGGGCCCTGTCCGTCTTGTAGTCGAGCGCGGAGAAGCTGTCGTCGAAGATGAATATCTCCGGTTGCCGGCATACGGCCCTGGCGATGGAGAGGCGTTGCTTCTGGCCTCCTGACACGTTCGCGCCGCCGCGTGCTACAGCCCCTTCGTACTCCCCCTCCATGTTTTCGACGAAGTCCGTCCCCTGGGCGATCCTCACCGCCCTCTTGACGTCGTCCTCGGTCGCCTGCCCTCCGCCGCTCTCGCCGAACGCCACGTTCGACGCGACGGTCCCGCTGAATAGGACGCTCTTTTGGGGGACGTATCCTATCTTGTCATATAGCGACTCCAGCCGGTACTCGCGGACGTTGACCCCGTCCACCAGGACGGAGCCCTCTGTCGCATCGTAGAACCTCGGGACGAGGTTTATGAGGGTGCTCTTCCCGCTCCCCGTGGAGCCTATGAACGCGACCGTCTCGCCTTGCCCGACAGAGAAGCTGACGTCCCTCAGGACATAATCCGATGCGCCCGGGTACTTGAAGCTCACGTTCCTGAACTCCACCTCGCCTTTCCGCCCGCTTCCTGACCCCGTCACCTCCCCGTCCCCGACGGACAGCTCTGTGTCTATGACCTCGGCGATACGCCTTGCGGCGACCTGCGCGCGCGGCAGGATTATGAAGAGCATCATCAGCATCATGATGGCCATCATCAGCTGCATAGCGTAGGACACGAACACGATCGTGTCCGAGAAAACGACCAGCGCCTCCTCCTCCCCCCACAGGCTGCTGACGAGGATCGCGCCGATCCAGTATATTGAGAGTATGAGCATGTTCATGATGACGAAGATAAGGGGCATCAGCGCCGCCATCGCATGGGTGGTGTACATCTGGGTGGAAGTCAGGTCTTCGTTCGCCCTCTCGAACTTGCACTCCTGATGGTCCTCCGCGTTGTACGCCCGGACGACGGGGAGGCCGGTGAGGTTCTCCCTGGTCACCCTGTTGACGTTGTCGGTGAGCGTCTGCATCATCCTGAATTTTGGGATCACCTTCAGTATCACCACTGCGAATATCAGCACGAGCATGGCCATCGCCACGGCCGTCGCGGACGTCCACTCGAGGCCCTTGCCGGATATCTTGACGATCGCCCAGGCCGCAAGTATCGGCGACTTGAATATTATCTGCAGCCCTATGACGAAGGCCATCTGCACCTGCGTGACGTCGTTCGTCGAGCGGGTTATCAGGCTCGCGATGGAGAACTTGTTGATCTCCGCCATGGAGAACGAGTCGACCTTCTCGAACTGCAGGCTCCTGAGCCTCTGCACGAACGACGCGCCGACCCTGGAGGCGATGAAGCCCACCACGATGGCGGTCGCGAGGCTCCCGAGCGAGCACATTATCATGTACTTCCCGTTGAACCAGATGTCGTCCATCGTGCTGCCCTCTGTCCTGATGAGCTGGGTTATCGTGCCCATGTACTCGGGCAGCCTCAGGTCGAGCCAGACCTGGACCACTATGAAAGCCACGATCACCCCTATGAGCGCCCACTCCTTCGGCCTTAGATATCTGAGAATATTCGTCATGTCGTTACCTTATGTGTTTTGTAATGTGTCCCGTTTCTGTGGCCTGGTCTGCGGATGGTCACTGCCGGGGCGCAGAGAGCACCCCCGCGAGCTTGCCCGTTATCCTCACCAGCTCCCTCGCGTCGTCCTCCCCGATCCGGACGAGGATGTCGGCCAGTTTCTCGAGCAGCCTCCTCTGCCACTCGTCTACATGGTCGGCGCCCATCGGGGTCAGCCTCACAATGATCTTCCGCCTGTCCTCGATGTCGATTTCGCGGGTGATGAGCCCTTTGTCCTCGAGGTTGTTCAAGGCCGTGGCGACGCGGGCGGAGCTGATGCCCATCTCGCCGCTTATCTGCCCCGGCACGATCCCCTCTCGGCTCTCGCTGACACAGTGGAGGATGAAGGCCTCGATCCCGATGCCCTCTTGGACATGCTTCTGCCGGCTAACAATCTGGATCGTCCGCATGTTCCGTATGAACTCTTTTGCGAGGTCGTCGTAGTCCGTGCCTGATGCCCCCTATTTAGCTAACATCATTAGCAATTTACTATATAAGATATTTTATTCAGGACATATTTTGGCATATGATGCCGTCTGCCATGCGGGCCGCCGTCTCGGTCGAGAGGCGTTCAAAACCCGTCGCTGCCTGTTAGGAGGGTTAATATTGCGGGACGCCCTCACAGGTGTCGGCACGGCGGGGCTTATGGGAAGACTGAGGGAGGAGGCAAACACCCAGATGGACAAGGACACCTTCAAAGGCAGACCAGTTAGGGCCGTGTACGACACGGAGAGGGAGGAGTGGGTGTTCTCCGCCGCCGACATAGTCGGGGCGCTCGCGAGGCCGAGCAACCCCCGCAAATACTGGCACGACCTCAAAAAAAGGTCAGAGGGGGATCAGTTGTCCGCAAAAATCGGACAACTGAAACTGCCCGCAGCAGACGGCAAGCTGTACAAGACGGACGTGCTGAGCGCAGAGGGCGCGGCAATGATGGCAAGGAGGATCGGGACGCCCGAAGACGCCGACGCCCTTGTAGATTGGATGATGGCATTCGACGGCGCGGGAAGGAGGTTCATGCTGAAGCACAAGGAAAAGGACGTCGCGGAGATCCAGCTTGATGAGGGCGGCGAGATCTTCGTAATAGGGAGGGTTGTGGACGCCGCACGCCTCCCCGTCGGCACGGGCGGGCCCGGCGGGGCGGATTTCTCCGCTATGAGGGAGTGGTGGAGGGGACGGTCAATCCCTGCGAGCCGCAAAGGGATCCGCGAGTTCCTCGACGCGTTCGGCATGTCCGTGCCGCAACAGCTGCTGGAGAAGAGCCTCGGCCTAAGCCTGTCCGACCAATACTGGATCTGCCCCTCTGGCGGGGGGCCGGGATGGGCCGACGTCAATTTCTTCGACAATGATTTCTCCGAGGACGTCGGGGACATCCTGTTCGGAAGAATGGAGCCGGGGCGGGCGAGCGGCCTGTTTTCGCCGGACAACACGTCGGACGGCGTGCTAGCTAAAAAATGGAAGGTGATCGACGGGAAACGGCGCCTGATAAAGGGCGGGAACGGCATGTTCCCGCAAGAGGTCGCGAACGAGTTCATCGCGTCGCGCATATGCAGGCGGCTCGGGATCCCCTGCGTGGACTATGACATCGTCAGCATAGACGGAAGGCCATGCAGCGTCTGCGACGACTTCATAACCGGCGGCACAGAGCTGGTTACCGCATGGCAGGTCATGAGGCTGGCCGGGAAGGACAAGGGGGCCTCCGACTACGAAAGGTACGTCAGGAAGGCCGAGTCGCTGGGGGTGGGGGACGCCAGGCAGAAGACGGA
The DNA here is from genome assembly GCA_009776625.1 of Methanomassiliicoccaceae archaeon. Taxonomy (GTDB): domain Archaea; phylum Thermoplasmatota; class Thermoplasmata; order Methanomassiliicoccales; family Methanomethylophilaceae; genus Methanoplasma. The sequence continues at coordinate 5,435 of WRNL01000010.1, forward strand.
CATGATGATAGCGCTCGACTTCATGATCGCGAACACCGACAGGCACTGGGGCAACTTCGGGCTCGTCCGCGACGCGGACACCCTGGAATGGCTCCGCGTCGCGCCGGTTTACGACAGCGGCACGTCCATGTGGTGCGGCGAGCTCTCAGAGGCGATAGGCCTGTACAGCGACGAGATAGAGAGCAAGCCGTTCAGGAGGACGCATGCGAGGCAGATCGGGCTCGTGAAGGACTTCTCGTGGTTCGACCCGGACGCCCTCGACGGCGTGGACGAGGAGTACGCAACGGCACTATCTGAACTGGCCGCTGGGTCTTCTGCGCTCGATGATCGTATCGATAAGCTCTGCTCTGCGCTCAGGAGGAGGATCCGGCTACTGGAACGGATCGCAGGGCGCGCTCGCTCCCCGCCGGAGTGCCGACACACCTGAACGTCAGGTCACTGGCATCCGAGCCGCACAGGCCTTGCGCACAAGGTTGGAGCAGCACCTTAGCGGAAAACTTGCACTTTGTGTATGATATCTGCACCCGAGGTCAGTGAAATGGGATGATTCCATCCAAAGAGCCGATGCCTTGGCGCCTACCCCCGATCAGACATTATAAGAAGTCTGAAATGTCGAAATACACCTGCCTCTCATCATCCTCGTTTCTTATCGTGAGTCTGTCGCACATGACGTGTTTATCGTTGATGGTGGCTTTCATCAGCGACTGCATGGTCACCATGTACCCGGGGAATTTGTAATTTATAAAAGCATACTCCGCATCTATCCCTGCAAAATTGTCTCTTGTCACTATCTTCACAACCATCTCTCCCGCATCGGACTCAAACTCGATGATCCCGACAGTTGTGGTCTTACCTTTATCCTCCTTTTTATACTCCAGCGATGCGACTGGCTCAGGCCTGAGATTGAAAATACTCATGGTATCCCTTATATATAGTGTCAAAGCGATATAAAGGCACGGCTCTTCTTAAGTGGGACCACTGGCTGCGCCCGTAAACATCCCACTCGAATCAAAGAAGGATCGGGAGCTTTGAGCATGAGGGCCATCGCTTGCGATATTGTGTGCGGCCTACGCCCAAGGCACTCCGACCGGGGCGTTTTGGTAAGGCTCGAGTCACATAGTAATATATACAAGCGGTACAACCATTTTGTATAAAAATTTCCTTATTGTGATATTCAAAAACGTGCTGGCAACACCTCGGTTTCGCGGCGGCGCGTGACAAAGCTATTAATACAGCCACTGAATCCCCGTCCCATTCGGGTCATGGAGGATTCTGATGGCAGCAGCGAGAAGGGCTAAAGGTACAGCGGGCCGCAAGGTCAAGGACAAGTGGAAGGCGAAGGAGTGGTACAACGTGCACGCTCCCAAGATGTTCAACGAGATGGTGATCGGGGAGACGCCCGCGGCTGACCCCGCGCTCCTCATCGGGAGGACGGCCGAGGTCACCGTGCAGGACCTCACTGGGGACTTCGCCAAGATGCACATAAAGCTCAAGTTCAAGATAACGGGGACGGACGGGCACGAGGCGAAGACCACGTTCATCGGCCACGACCTCACGAGCGACTACGTCAGGAGGCTCACCCGCAGGAAGAAGACCAAGACCGACCACGTCGTGGACGTCGTAACCTTCGACCACTACCATGTGAGGATAAAGACCATGTCCATCGCCGAGAGGCGCATACAGTCCTCCCAGGAGGAGGGCATGAGGCAGATAATCGGGGTCACCCTCGTCCAGATGGCCGAGAAGATGACCCTCTCCGACATCGTCAAGAACGTCATATCCGGGGAACTCGCGAAGGACATCTCCAAGGCATGCCGCGTCGTGATCCCCATCAAGAGGCTGGAGATCCGCAAGACCGAGGTCGTGAAGGTCGGGGACGGCGAGCCCGAGTCCATAATCGAGGAGAAGCCCGCCCCGGCGCCCCCCGAGGCGGCTGGGTCTGAAGAGGAGTTCCTCGACGCCGCCGAGGAAGGGCCCGCAGAGGATTCCGCCGAAGAGGCGTCCCCGGAGGAAGAGTCCTCTGTGGAGTCCGCCGAGGAACCCTCTGAGGAAGAGCCATCGGGGGAGGAGGCGGCTGAGGGCGGGGAAGTCGAAGAGACCCCCGCCGAGGAACCCTCTGAGGAAGAGCCCTCCGAGGATGATGCCGTTTCAGAGGAAGCCGAGGAAAACCCGAGCCAAGAATGACATCTGATAGTTCAGGGTCCTCCAAAACTTATTAAACAGAAACCCATTCCCACACAAACCAACTTATGCCGAGGTGGCTCAGCCTGGTGGAGCGTCGGACTCATAGGGTTCTGGTCAACAGACCTCTTCCAGGGAAATCCGAAGGTCGCGGGTTCGAAACCCGTCCTCGGCACCAAATATCCCATCTGGGTATGTGTTTTTCTCCGAAGATCCCCGCGGGGTTCGCAACAAATATGGGTTTGCCGATGTCGTCATTGACGCGGTATAACGCCCTGTTTTTCTTCCTGCGATGTCATTCAAAACTGGAAAAATTGAGTATGGGATAAGATGCACCCATGCTATGTCTGATTCCGTTGACTTCATCAATAAGGGCACGGTTCCACAGGATGTTCTTATCTGTCGTATAAACCGTTGTGCATTCATTGTCGATCAGAGCATCAGAAACAATCAAGGCATCCATTGGCGTAAGCCTGCTGCCGTGGTAATCATCCATGCAAATGTCCATCAAGGTTTTGGCATAGCTGAAAGCATCGCTACCAGAACCCAAGCCAATGAGCTCCAAGACTCGGGATTCAATCAGTGCCTCTAGCGTTTTGAATGCCTCCCGCCTTCTTTCAACGTTACGTTTTTCACTCATTTTCAGGAAAGCTTCTCCGACGGCGGGTATGCTGACGCGGTATCTCAGGCGAGGGGTGTTTATTGCCCGGGAGATCCCCGTGCTGTGGCTCTTCCTAAGTGCATCCTTGCCATCGATGAACGCGATCAGGTAGCAAGTGTCTAGGTAGCCTACTGGAACCCGGGTAATTTCAACACCTCCTCCACTTCTTCCCTCAGTTCAGGCACCCTGCTCAAGACGAATCTCCTGAATGTGTCTATGTCATCGTTCGGGTTGCATTTTCTTGCGACTATCATCGCTGTGTATGCCTCCAGGTACTTGGCGCCTTTGGACATGACCTCGGAAAGGTCGCGGATAAGGGCATCGTCCACTTCGGTCCCGTGATCGTTGAAAGGGAACCTGCCCTTACGGAGCTCCTCGTAGTCCTCATACAGCTCGGTCGAGAACGGCCCCCTAACGTATTGGCGGTAGTCGTAACCTGGCCCTGCGCCCCAGTGGTTGAGGAGGAAACACCCGTTCTGCACCATGGTCCTGTCTTTGAGGCCGTTCGCGTTGAACCGCTTGCTCGTCAATGCCATGTTCCTCGCCTTGACGGCGGCGGCAATCAAGCTCCCTGCCCCAGGTTTCGTCATCCTCTGCTCCTCCTTTGCCCACATCCTGCCGCTGAAATGGCAGGATATCTGAAGATTATCGTTTTAATATAAAAGGAAAATGGGGGGGTGTCCGAATTGACCGAAAGTGGGCTCCCGCTTGCGAGCCTAACCGCCTTCTGCGGCATTACCTGCATAACTGTAGTGTGAGCTTTATATCACCCCTGACGGGAATCGATGAAGCATGATGTCGATTACGGTATCTCCCGAAGCCGAGAAAGTGAAGGACACGATAATGGACGCCGCAGAGGCCGACAGGACGGACCTCGATGTCCTGATGGAGGCCCTCTGCGCGCTGGTGATCGAGTTCGCCGGGTCCTACATGGACGACGGCGCAGGGCGCAGGGCGCCCGCACGCAAAGGGGGGCCGACCCGCAGATAAGGCTTAACACAAAGCCCGGCTGACCCAAACGTCCCCATGGTTTTCCTCCTTTTTTCACTCCTTGGGTCAGCCCGGGCGGACAATATAAGATTTTATTAGGCCGCAGCCGTTACCCCTTGTCATGGTAAGGGGCATAGTCATCGACGAGTTCAAGTGCGACGGGTGCGGGCTGTGCGTCGCGGCCTGCCACGAGGGGGCTCTGGCGGTCGTCGACGGCAAGGCCAGGATGGTGAGGGAGGACTTCTGCGACGGCCTCGGGGACTGCCTCCCCGCCTGCCCCCAGGGGGCGATAGCGTTCATAGAGCTGTGCGGGTGCGAGTCCCCCCAGGTCATAACGCCAGGGGCGCCGCCGTCGGCCAGGCCGCCGGCGAACCCCGTGCGGGCGGGGCCGGGCAGCGGCGAGCTGAGGCAGTGGCCGGTGAAGATAAGGCTGGTCCCCGCGTCCTCCCCGATCCTGAAGGGCGCGGACGTCCTGCTGGCGGCCGACTGCTCCGCGTTCGCCTACTCGAGGATGCACGAGGACCTGATCAAGGGGAGGGCGGTGCTGATATGCTGCCCGAAGTTCGACACGGGCCACGTGGAGAGGCTGGCGGAGATGCTGTCCCTCAACGACGTCAGGAGCCTCACCGTCGTCAGGATGACGGTGCCGTGCTGCTCCCTCGACAAGGTCGCCCGCGACGCGGCCGCCGCATCTGGGAAGGACGTCCCCCTGAGGGTCCTGACCCTGGACCAGAGGGGGTATCTGGAGGAGGGCGCGCGGTGACCGCGCCGGGGGCCTGGGCATGAGGACGATAATATACAACGGGAAGGGCGGCGTCGGCAAGACGTCCGTCGCTGCGGCCACCGCGCGCAGGTGCGCGAGCATGGGGCACCGCACGATCATAATGAGCGTGGACGCGGCGCACTCCCTCGGCGACTCCCTGGACGTGAAGCTATCGTCGGAGATCGTCAACGTGGGGGAGAACCTCGACGCGCTCGAGCTGAACATAATCCACGAGATGAGGACGAAGTGGTCCACGATAAAGGACTACATATCGGCGTTCATGATGTCGCAGGGCGTGGAGGACATCACCGCCGAGGAGATGGCGATACTGCCGGGGATGGAGATGGCCGCCGCCCTGTTCTACGTGCTCCAGTTCAAGGACAGCGGGAAGTACGATGTGGTGGTGATCGACACCCCGCCGACCGGCGAGACGCTGAGGCTGCTGAGCTTCCCCGACGTGTCGAACTGGTACATCGACAAGCTCTTCGGGCTGATGAAGAGGATGGTGTCCATCGCCAGGATGACCGTGGGGAAGGTGATGGACCTCCCCCTCCCGTCCAAGGAGGTGATCGCCAGCATAGAGGAGCTGAAGGACGAGATGGAGAGGGCCAAGAAGGTGCTGGAGGACCATGAGAACACCTCGATCAGGCTGGTCCTCAACCCCGAGAGGATGCCGATAAACGAGACCATGCGCTCATACACCTACCTCTGCCTGTACAACAAGACCGTGGAGTGCCTGATAGTCAACAAGGTCCTCCCCCCTGACGTGGACGGCTCCTTCATGAAGAAGAAGCTGGAGGAGCAGGAGGGCTACATGAGGGCCATACACGAGGCCTTCGACCCCCTCAAGATAATGTACGCGTACCAGCTCCGGACGGAGCTGATAGGCGCAGAGGGCCTCGACGAGATGGCGGAGATGATCTTCGGCGGCTCGGACCCGGCGGAGGTGTACGCGAGGACGAGCCCCATGCACTTCGAGACCGAGGGCGGCGTGGACAGGCTGCATGTGAAGATGCCGTTCGTGGAGAGGGGGGAGGTCGAGCTGTTCAGGGGTAACAACAACACCCTGATAATAAGGGCGGGGGCCCACAAGAGGACGGTCGCCCTGCCGATGACTCTGAGCGATGCGGAGCTGCTCGGCGCTGAGTTCGACGGCGAGGGGCTGGTGGTCAGGTTCAAGAGGAGGGGGTGAGCCCCTTCGCCCCCCCATCGCTCTCCTGTGGCGAGACATGCGCCCCCTGTCGGTCACGAGGGGGGCCAAGTCGGCAGTGAGGCGTCATCAGCTCGTGACAGGCCCACAGTCTGCGTCCGCAAAGGGGGGACCGGTCACGGATAGTGAGTTTCCACACCCAGGAGTTCAGAGCAAACTGTTTAAGATACATGAACGCCCTCTAGTGCCCATAGGGCCCGCTGAGAGCGGAGGTGCAGGACATGAGCGAGAAGGACAAGGGTTACGTGGACCCCGAGCTGGAGAAGTTCATCGGGGAGAACAAGGAGATGTTGGAGAGGCTCTTCAGGAGCGAGATGGTCATGATGAGGCGGCTCTTCAAGGGGGAGAAGGACCTCTTCGAGGAGGCGTTCCGGGATGAGCGCAAGAGGGTCGAGGAGTTCGCCGACCGGCAGAAGGACAAGGCCAAGGAGGCGGCGCAGGGCATGTTCAACGCCTTCACGGATCCGGAGGTCCAGAGGCACTTCATGGCCATGGGCATGGAGTTCATGATGGGCATGGGGGCCCTCATGAGCGCGATGCCGCTCCCCGACTGCTTCAAGGACATGGCCGGCAAGGCAGAGGAGGCGAGGAGGAGCACCGCCGAGGGCTTCTCGAAGGCGGCCGCCGACAGGGAAGGCTCGGGCGCCGCCCCCGAGAGGATAGAGATCGAGGGCGCGCCAAAGAGGGCTTCCCCTGTCGAGAAGGAAGAGCCCAGGGATTGACATGGAGCTGACGGACGGCATTGCCGCCGTGAGGGCGGCGAGGTGCTACGCCGAGGCAGAGTCCCGCAAGGGGACGGCCGACGTGTCCCTGCCTGAGGGGTTCTCCGAGAAGAAGGGGGTTTTCGTCACGATCTCCGAGTACCCCTCCGGGCATCTGAGGGGGTGCATCGGGTACCCGGAGCCGGTGCTGGCCCTCGCGGACGCGCTCAGGCTGTCGGCGCTGGCCGCATGCCACGACCCGAGGTTCGACGACCTGACGTACGACGAGTCCAAGCGGTGCACTTTCGAGGTGACGGTCCTGACGATCCCCCTGAGGGTCGTGTACGAGTCTCCGGAGGAGCTCCTGTCGAAGATAGAGGTGGGGAGGGACGGCCTGATACTCTCCTGCAAAGGGAGGAGGGGGCTCCTGCTCCCGCAGGTCCCGCTGGAGTTCGGGTGGGGCCCCGAGGAGTTCCTGAGGCACCTGTCGATGAAGGCGGGCCTCGGCCCGGACGCCTGGAGGGACCCGGCGGCGAGCATAGAGTCGTTCTGCGGGGAGATATTCTCGGAGGCGTCGCCCTGCGGAGAGGTCGTGAGGAAGTGACGGCATGGGCTTCGACCTCGTCGTGTGCGGAAGGGCGTTCGTGGGCGGGCGCATAAAATACTCGGAGATAGGGGTCGAGGACGGGAGGATATCCGCTGTCAGGGGCTCGCTCAGCGGCGGGGAGAGGAGGATAGACGTGCCGGGCGGGGTGATACTCCCAGGGTTCGTCGACCCCCACGTCCATTTCAGGGACCCTGGGATGACCGAGAAGGAGGACTTCCCGTCGGGCACCATGGCCGCCGTCCACGGGGGCGTCACATGCGTGCTGGACATGCCCAACACGGTCCCGCCGGTGACCGACATATCCACGCTGATGGAGAAGAAGGCCCGCGTCAAAGGCAGGGCGCACACCGACTACGGGCTCTTCGCCGCCGTCACGCCCGGCTGCAACGCGGGCACGATGGCGCCCCTGGTGCCGGGCTTCAAGCTCTTCATGGGCTCGACCACCGGGAGGATCCTGCTGAACGACGACGCGGAGATCGCCCCCGCCCTCCAGGGCATATTCAGGGCGGGGAAGAGGGTGAGCGTGCATGCCGAGGACGACGGCATGATCCTCAAAGGGCGGGAGGACGACTGCAGGTGCCACCTCAGGAACCGCCCCGTGGAGGCCGAGGTCAACGCGCTGAGGAGGCTGTCCCGTTTCAAAGGGATGAGAGTCAACATATGCCACAACACCAACGCCGAGAGCGTGGCCCTGGCCAAGGAGCTGGGGTTCACCACGGAGGTCACGCTGCACCACCTGTTCCTCGACCCGGACAGGCTCACCACGGCGGAGTACAAGGTGAACCCCCCACTGAGGAACGCCGCCGTGAGGGAGGGGCTGTACGCGGCGTTCATCGATGGCAGGATATCCATGTTCGGGAGCGACCACGCCCCCCATACCCTGTCAGACAAATCCCAGGACTTCGACTCCGCGCCGAGCGGCATCCCCGGGGTCGAGACCACGATCCCCATCGTGATGGGCATGGTGAGGCGGGACGTGATCCCTCTGGCACAGGCGGTCTCCATGGGCTCTGAGACGCCGGCGGCGTCCTTCGGGATGAGGAAGGGGAGGATCGAGGAGGGGTACGACGCGGACCTGTCCGTGTTCGACATGAGGGCCTGCACGGAGATAGACGTGAGGAGGCTGCACAGCAAGGCCGGACACTCGCCCTACGGCGGCTGGGAGGCGGTTTTCCCCGAGACGGTAATCGTGAGGGGGGAGATCCAGATCGATGGAAGGGAGTTCTGCGGGGACAGGATAGGGGAGGATGCGTATGCAGGGGATTGAGATAGACTATTCGGAAGTTTCAGGGAAGAGGGCGGAGTGCCCGGAGGGATGCGGCCTGTGCTGCCTGTGCCAGCCGGAGGTCCTCGCGGAGGAGAGGCATTTCTTCGAGAAGAGCCACCCGAGGGCGCTCGTGAGGAGCAAGGGGCCGGAGCCGTACCTCGCGCTCGCGCTGAAGAAAGGCAGGGGCTCCTGCGTGTTCCTCGAGGGGCGGAGGTGCGCCGTGTACGGGGACAGGCCCGCCTACTGCAGGCAGTTCCCCTACCACATCTACGTGGGGGACAGGGTCAAGGTGGAGCTTGACCTCTCCTGCAGGGGCGTCTGGGCCGGCGCGGGCGAGGACGCCGAGGCGGCGGCGAGGGCGATCGTGTCCAAGGCCGAGGGCAGGATAAAGAGGGCGGTCAAGGAGGCGGGGGAGGTGTACTCGGAGTTCTACCGCAACTGCAGGGAGGCGGGGGTGATGGGGGACCCCGCCGAGATAAGGGCGGCGGTGTCCAGGAACCTCGACAGGTTCGCCGACCTGCCCTACCTGAGCAAGGTGATGGAGATGACCATGATCGAGCCGTCGATGTCCCTCGACGGCGTGAAGGAGGGGCCGGCTGACATGGATGGGATGGCCGAGGCGGCCATGGAGGCCGCCATGGAGTCGATGGCCGCCGACGACCCTGTCTACGCCCCCGTGTACTGCGACGAGGGGTGGAACTGGAACATGTTCCTCGCCGATGCCGATAGGGGGACGATAGACTGGATGGTCCTCGACGACGAGGGGGACCTGGCGAAGAAGGGCTCCGTGAGGGCGTCGGACATCGCGCTGAGGCCACTGGATCCAGGGGGGAGGGAGGCCTTGACGGAGTACGTATCCGTGCTCAACCAGAGGGACAGCTTCCTCGGGAACGTGTTCAGCCTGATGGACGCCACCGGCTACGAGGACGACATGGCTAACGCCTACTACGGGTGCCTGTCGACGACCATACTGGATCTTCTGTGGAGGGCGTCGCTCATAGACCACTTCATGGGGACGGGCATGGGCGCCAAAGGGATACGCGAGGCGGTTATATTCTACGACATGGACAGGCTGGATGCGCCGACCATAGGGGCCTTCGTCTGATCAGTCCCTGAGGCAGCCGATCGGCACGACGAGGACCCCGTCCTCCCGCCGGTACGCGTACTCCGTCGCCGTGAGCACCATCAGGAAGGAAGGCTGGCTCATGCGGTCGGTGTCCACCTTGTCCCTAAGCCTTTTGAGGCTCTCTGCGCCTTTGTCTATGCCGTTCGGCCCGAGCTTCACTTCGACGGCGCCCCATCTGCCGTCCAAGAGGTGGACCACGGCATCCGCCTCCAGGCCGTAGCGGTCGCGGTAGTGGAACACCTCCCCGTCGAGCGTCTGGGAGTACACCCTGAGGTCCCTCGTGCACAACGACTCGAAGAGGAGCCCGAACGTGTTGAGGTCCTCTAGGAGCCTCTCAGGGGATGCCTGCATCACGGCCGCCGCTATGGAAGGATCCACAAAATGCCTTTTCGGGGATGCGACGGCAGCGGATTTAGAGCGCATGGAGGGGTTCCATGCAGGGGCGTCCTCGACGACGAATATGTTCCTCAAGGCGTTGATGTAAGAGGACACGGTCTTGTCCGACACCCGGTCGTCGTCCCCCGCCATGTCCCTCTTTATTGTCGTCATGTTGACTGTGGAGGAGACGTTCCTCGAAAGGGACCTCATGATCTCACGTGCTGTAGTGGGCGACCTCTGCACGCCGTCCCCCATGGACAGGTTAGCGTTGACGATCGAATCCACATAGCTCTGCATCTCCTTCATCACGAACCTCTTCGGCATGTTGATCAGGCCCGGCCACCCTCCCCTCACCATGGCCGAGGAGAGCCCCTCTAAGGACAGGCCGGAGCTTGCGCCTATCTCATGCCGCCCGTCGAACAGGCATCCCAGGGACACAGAGCCGTTCGATTCATTCGACTCGAAAAGGCTCATGGGCCTAATCTTCAGCCTAGATATCCTCCCTGCGCCGGAATGGCGGGTCGGGTCGTCATGGGGGGATGCGGAGCCGGTGAGGATGAACTGCCCCGGCTTCCCCTTCCTCTCGTCGACTGTGTATTTTATAGCATTCCATAGATTCGGAGCCACCTGCCACTCGTCTATGAGGCGCGGAGTGTCCCCTTCGAGCAGGACCGAGGGTTTCAGGTTTGCCATTTCAAGGTAGGATTTGGAATGTTTCGGGTCGTGCAAGGATATCATGCTCGCGGCGTATTCTGCCGCCGTACGTGTCTTCCCGCACCATTTCACCCCCTCGATGAGCACGGCGCCAGAGTGCTCCAGCATCTCTTTGAGGTACGGGTCTATCACCCTAGGCATGTAGGGATCGTTCATAGGATCTGGATGTGTTTCCACATATTATTAACTTCCGTAATTTGCGGTAACGGACTTCCGTAATTTACGGTAACGGACTTCCGCAATTTACGGAAATGGATTTCCTGTTCGTAGCCCCATGCCGGAACGGTTTGGCGGGGTCAGCAGCACGGCCCCGCCTCAGACCCTCCGCCCCCGTCTTTCGGCGCGCACCCGTCGAACCTCCCGAAATGCACAGAGCGGTCGCCGGTCACCCTGAACGCCCCGGCGTAGCGGGTGCGGGAGACCATTGATGCCGTGTTGCCGCAGACGAGCATCGGTTTCCCTGTGAAGAACCGGTGATGGTCGTCGAGGTCGAAGAAGTGGGGGTGGCCGGGTATGCTGCCGTCGTAAGTGGCGGTCTGCCCGTAGTCCTCGCAGATGTCCTCCAGGTCGTCGAGCTTGAACGCCCTCACCGTCCGCGACGAGAAGTTCGCGAAGCCTATCTTGTCCTTGACATCCCCCTCCGAGAACCCGACGTTGCGGACGCTGGTGTAACGGAAGTCCGCCCAGCCGGCCTTTGCCATTAGCCTGCGGAAATCCTCCGTGTACATCACGCCGCCCAGGCACTCCCCCCGTAGCAACGGGTCTGCCGCCAACGCATCCGGGATGCGCCGGTCGGAGAACACGTCCGAGAAGAACAGCTCGCCGCCAGGCCTGAGGACGCGGTATATCTCATCGAACACCCGCTCCTTGGCAGGGGACAGGTTGATGACGCAGTTGGATATGACGACGTCGACGCTCCCGTCCTCCACGCCGAGCGCCGCCAGGTCCTCGATGTACCCCTGCGCGAACCTCACGTTCGAGGACTCGAAGCCGAAGCGCCGGCACTGCTCCTCCTGGTACTTCATGGCGGTCCCGATCTGCTCCTCCGTCATGTCGACGCCGATCACGCGCCCGGACTCCCCGACCAGCTTGGACGCTATGTACACGTCCCTCCCCGTCCCGCACCCCAGGTCGAGCACGGTCGCACCCTCGAGGAGCGGGGGCAGGGGCGAGCCGCAGCCGTAGAACCGGTCCAGTATCTCGTCCGCGATCAGGGGCAGGACCCCCTCTATCTCCACGGGCGGCGCCCCTGTGCAGCAGCACGTGCTCGTCGTCAGGTCTTCCCTGCTCTGCAGTTTCTTGCCATAGTATTCCTTGACTTGCTTGATTATTTCGTCCATGTCTGTTTCACCTTCCATCACTCTTTGCAACCGGTCTTTTTTCCCGAGCAGCAGCGCGCCCTCCGGTCGGCGGCCTCGGCCCCCGCCCTGCGGCAGATGCAGTCGGGCTTTGCCGTCGTTATGTCCTCCAAGAACGCCCGGACGGCCCCGACGGCGTCGCCGTCCTGCGAGTAGTACGTCCATTTGCCGTCCCTGCGCCCCTTCACCAGACCGCACCCGCAGAGGATGCCCATATGGTGCGAGAGCGTGGGCTGCGTTATCCCCAGCTTGCACAGGATCTCGCAGGCGCAGAGCTCCCCGCAGGAGAGCATGTCCATTATCATCAGCCTGTTCGGGTCCGACAGCGCCTTGAACATACCCCCATGCACCCTGTACTTGTCGTCCATCGGGTAACATATAGATAATCATCTATTTATGTTTGTCCTCTCGCATGCGGCTCCCCCCTTTAGATAAAAAGAAACGAACACGATACTTTCAAATACTGTATCCCTTATGGAGCCTCAGTGGGATCAATGATCAAGCCATTGTCTGTTCTCAGCCAGTCGACGAGCAAGAACGTGATCGTCGAGCTGAAAGGAAAGAGGGAGTACCGCGGCGTGCTCGACGGGTACGACCCTCACATGAACGTGGTGCTGAAGAACGCCGAGGAGTTCCACAACGGGGAACCGGTAAGGAAGATCAGCTTGGTCATCGTCCGCGGGGACAACGTAATCTACATTTCACCATAAGGAGACACAGATCATGGGAACAGGAACACCGGCACAGGGAAGGCACAACAAATTCAAGACCCATATACCCTGCCGCAGATGCGGTAAGCGCGCATATCACGCGAGGAGGGGGGTCTGCGCCTCGTGCGGCTATGGCAAGACCGCGAAGATGAGATCCTACAACTGGGCCAAAGCTCACGACTAAGGGTGCCCATGTCTGGGCCTAATCACAGCTGCGGGGTGGCAGGGATAGCCTCTGCGAGCGATGTCGTGTCGTCTTTGCAGAAGTCGCTGATGATAATCCAACACCGCGGTCAGGAGAGCGCGGGCATAACCGTTTTCGATAAAGGCGAGCTTCAGACGGTCAGGGACAACGGCCTCGTGCATGCTGTCCTGACCGACGAGAGCATAGCGCACCTGAGAGGCAAGGTCGGCGTGGGGCACGTGAGGTACTCCACCGCCAGCTCGAAGAGCGTCCTCAACGCCCAGCCCATGACGGTCGGGACGGGTTTCGGGGCGGTCGCCGTCGCCCACAACGGGGACATCACCAACTACGACGAGCTCGTGGGCGGCTACAAGGCGAGGGGGGCGTCGTTCCTCACGGAGTCCGACAGCGAGCTGGTGGCGGCGGTCCTCGGCAAGCACATGGCCCTGCACAACGACCCGGTGAAGGCGATGAAGGGCATGATGGGGGAGCTCGAGGGATCCTTCGCCCTCGTGATAATGATAAACGACAGGCTGTTCGGGATGAGGGACCCCTACGGTCTGATGCCGCTCTGCATAGGCGGGATCGAGGGCGGGCACATAATCGTCTCCGAGAGCGCCGCCGTGGACGCTCTGAACGGCACGTTCATAAGGGACGTCGCCCCGGGGGAGATAGTCGAGGTGATGCATGACCGCTTCGTGCCGCACCAGGCCGTGACCCACAGGCACAAGGCGCACTGCATGTTCGAGTGGGTGTACTTCGCGAGGCCCGACTCCGTGATCGACGGCAGGGAGGTCTACGACGTGAGGAAGAGGATCGGGGAGATCCTCGCCAAGGAATGCCCCGCCGATGTTGACATGATCATGCCGATACCGGACTCCGGGCGGGCGCATGCCATCGGGTTCTCCATCGCGTCGGGGATACAATACGAGGAGGGGTTCATGAAGAACCGCTTCGCCGAGAGGACGTTCATACTCCCCGACCAGAGCGAGAGGGAGCTGGCGGTCTCGATGAAGATGAACCCCATCAAGAGCACAGTCAAAGGCAAGCGCATGGTGATCGTCGACGACAGCATAGTCAGGGGCACCACCCTCAAGAAGCTGATCTCGATGCTCAGGGTGGCAGGGGCCAAGGAGGTCCACGTGCGCGTGGGCAGCCCCCCCGTGGTCGCCCCCTGCTACTACGGGGTGGACATGAGGTCGAGGGACCAGTTCGTGGCTAACGGGCACACGCTGGACGAGGTCCGCGACATAATAGGGGCTGACAGCCTGGGGTACATAAGCATCGAGGGCCTGATCGCGGCGATCGGCAAGCCGGAGGGGGACCTGTGCCTAGGGTGCGTCAACGGGAAGTACCCCACGCGCATACCCGGCGAGGCGGAGAGGTTCCAGTCCACCCTGATGTCCGACTTCTGACCGGCGGCGTTCCCTCCCGCCCGGGCGCATGCGAAGATTTTATAGATGAGGGTTCCCTTGCAGGACACCTTATGAAAAGAAGGACCGGCACGGTTGTATCAGGGATAAGGCTGCCATTCATCTCGCAGGGCGACGACCTCGTGGGCATCGTCGTGTCGAGCGTCCTCGGGGCCGCCGAGGTCAGGGACGGCGACGTGGTCGCGGTCACGGAGAGCATAGTGGCGATATCGCAGGGTAACTTCGCGCACATAGACTCGATCGCCGAGGACGTGGAATCGAGGTTCGGCAAGGACAGGCACATAGGGGTCGTGTTCCCGATACTGTCGAGGAACAGGTTCGCGCAGATACTCAGGGGCATCTCAAAGGGCGCGAAGAAGATAACGGTCCTGCTGAACTACCCCCAGGACGAGGTCGGGAACCCGATCATGGACCTGAAAAGATGGGACCCCTACGGCAACGGCGACGGCGGGAGGCTGTTCACCGGCAGGGAGTTCAGGGAGGAGTACGGCGAGTACGTCCACGAGTTCACCAAGATCGACTACATAGACCTGTACGAGGGCCTCAACGACAACATCGAGGTGGTGCTCAGCAGGGATCCCGCCGCGATACTGGGGATAACCAAGGACGTCATAGTCGCGGACATACACGGCAGGGAGGCGACCAGGGACTACCTGCTGAGGAAGGGCGCGGGCAAGGCCCTGACCCTCGCGGACCTGCTGAGCGGGCCCAGCGGCTCCCGCGGCCACAACGAGAGGTACGGCCTTCTGGGGTCGAACATGTTCGGCCAGGACAGGGTCAAGCTGTTCCCGAGGGACTGCGGCGCGTTCGTCCATGCGGTCCAGGACGAGTTCCACAAGAGGGCGGGGGTCAGGCCGCACGTGATGGTCTATGCGGACGGCGCGTTCAGGGACCCGGTGTGCGGCATATGGGAGCTGGCGGACCCGGTGGTGTGCCCCGGCAACACGGAGGGGCTCGAGGGGTCGCCCAACGAGGTGAAGCTCAAGATGGTCGTGGCGGGGGAGGATGACAAGGAGGCCGCCCTCAAAAGGGCGATGGAGAGCAGGGACCAGGGCACGGTGTCGCTGGGGACCACCCCCAGGCAGTACAAGGACCTGCTGGGGAGCCTCGCGGACCTGGTGAGCGGCAGCGGCGACAAGGGGACCCCAGTCGTCCTGATACAGGGGTACTTCGACAACCTGCTGAAAGGGTGAAGGGCGTGGGGCAATGGGGCGCGGCTACAGCCTCGCCCTCCCCCCCCCCCCC
>WRNL01000011.1 GCA_009776625.1 Methanomassiliicoccaceae archaeon
GGGCCTGGGGCAGAACCCGGCGAGGCAGTCCGCCATAGGGGCGGGGCTGCCGGTCGAGATAGGCTCGTACACCGTGAACGACGTCTGCGGCTCCGGGCTGAAGGCGGTCATGAACGCGGCGGACGCCATCAAGGCCGGGGAGTACAGCGCCATAGTCGCAGGGGGCATGGAGAGCATGAGCAACATACCCTACTACGTAGACGGCGCCAGGTGGGGGTTCAAGATGAACGACCAGGTCATGACCGACACGATGGTCCACGACGGCCTGTGGGACGTGTTCAACAACAAGCACATGGGCTCCACCGGGGAGATCGTGGCCCAGAGGTTCAACGTCACGAGGCAGGACGCGGACAAGATGGCGGTCGACAGCAACGTCAAGGCCGCCGCCGCCCAGGCGGCGGGCAGGCTCAAGGCCGAGATCGTCCCCTTCGTGATAAAGTCCAGGAAAGGGGACACGGTGTTCGAGGCGGACGAGGGTGTCAGGGGGGACACGACCATGGAGTCGCTGGGGAGCCTGAGGCCGGCGTTCGAGAAGGAGGGCGTGGTGACCGCCGGCAACTCCTCCCAGCTGAGCGACGGGGCCGCGGCGGTGGTCGTTGCGTCCAGGTCGTGGGCGGAGGAGCGCGGGCTGAAGCCGATGGCCAGCATCGTGGCGTACGGCGAGAGGGGCGTGGCCCCGGAGCTCATCATGGAGGCGCCGATACCGACGACCCAGCACGTCCTCAAGAAGGCCGGGATGACCATCGATGACATCGACCTGTTCGAGCACAACGAGGCCTTCTCCACGGCCTCGTGCGCAGTCAAGAAGGCTCTGAACGTCCCTGACGAGAAGTTCAACGTGAACGGCGGGGCGATAGCCCTCGGGCACCCTATAGGCTGCTCCGGGGCGCGCGTGCTGGCCACGCTGGTCTACGCCATGCAGGACCGCAAGAAGAAGACCGGGCTGTGCACCCTCTGCCTCGGCGGAGGGAATGCGGTGACGATGATAGTCCGCGCCGAATGACCGGGGCGGCGGGAAACCCTTTACCCCAAATTTTTCTCTCTCCGTGCAGGCGTGCTCCCGCACGCATGCCTGGACATCCTCGGATCATGTTGCGACCTGTCCCAAAACCAACCCTGCGGCTCCTGTCGGGGGATAAGGTACCAAACACATAGGGGGTATCTGAAACGAAACCTGTCGATAGGCAGGCAACAAGTATAAGGGGCGCGGTCGCTCTAAGCCTGTGGGGGCGATCAATGTGGCAGGGGGCGAACGCCTGAATAGGACACAGCACAGGGTGTTCGCCAAAAGCTCAGTGAGCATGGGCGAACTGGCGGAGGGGTCCATTGACCTTGTCGTCACCTCCCCGCCGTACCCCATGATAGCGATGTGGGACGGCCTGTTCTCTGGGATCAACCCTGAGATAGGGGTCCTGCTGGAGGAGGATGCCGGGGCCGCGCACGAGCTGATGCACAAGGAGCTGGACAAAACCTGGGCGGAATTGAGGAGGGTGGTTAAGGGCGGCGGCACCGTGTGCATAAACATTGGCGATGCGGCAAGGGCCGTAGGCGATGATTTCTCGGTATATCCCAACCATGCGAGGGTGGTGTCGAAGATGGCCGAGCTGGGCTTCAGCGTCCTGCCCGGTATAATATGGCGCAAGCCCACCAACGCCCCGAACAAGTTCATGGGCTCCGGCATGCTGCCCGCCGGCGCATACGTCACCCTCGAGCACGAGCACATCCTGCTGTTCAGGAAGGGCGGGAAAAGGGCGTTCTCAGAGGAAGAGAAGGCGCTCCGCAGGGAGAGCGCATATTTCTGGGAGGAGAGGAACGAATGGTTCTCGGACATCTGGGAGCTCGGGGGAAGAAGGCAAATGGTCGATGCGGGGAGTGCGAGGAGGAGCGCAGCGTACCCCCTCGAGCTCCCGAGGAGGCTGATCCTGATGTTCTCGATTTACGGCGACACGGTCCTCGACCCCTTCCTGGGCACTGGAACGACGATGAGAGCCGCGATGGCTCTGGGAAGGAACAGCGCAGGGTACGAGCTGGACGGTTCATTGGCAGAACTGTCGAAGAGGGGGGCCCTCGACGGCATCGAAGGGTGCAGGGGGATGGGCGAGGCGAGGCTGTGCCGCCACGCCGCATTCGTCAAAAGCAGGGCAGAGTCCGGGAAAGAGGTCAAGTATACGAATGAAAGGTACGGTTTCCCGGTCGTGACGTCCCATGAGCGCGGGATCGTCCTCTACCGCCCCTCGGACGCGCGGGAGAGGTCGGACGGCGTGATCGAAGTCGGTTACAGGGCCATAGTGGAGGGCGGAGGGCTCCCCTCGGGTCGCCCAAGGGGAGATGACGCCGTGACCGCCCGCACAGCAAATATATTATGAACCCCCGACCATCCGTAAGCATGGAGCTGGAGCAGATCCTCGATAGTATAGAGGGGTCGAGGGAGGAAATGGTCCGCGTGATGTCGGAGATGATACGGATCCCGGCGGTCGCTCCTGAATGCGGGGGGGCGGGCGAGGGGAGGAGGGCGGACATGCTCGCCGGGTGCCTGGAGGGCTACGACAGCATAGTGCGGGTCGACGTGCCGGACGACCATGACCCCGGCGTGATGAGGCCTAACATACTCGCCAAGAAGAACGGCAAGGGCAGAGGGACGGTCTGGATCGTCGCGCACACGGACACCGTCCCGGCGGACGACCTCCAGGACTGGGACACCGACCCCTTCGAGCCGGTGGTCAAGGACGGCAGGATATACGGCCGCGGGACGGAGGACAACGGCCAGGCGGTGATATCGTCGATGTTCGCCTCGAAGTTCATCCCGAAAGGGTCCCTGTCCAAGAGGTCCATCGGGATAGCCTATGTGGCGGACGAGGAGATGTCCAGCAGGATGGGCATAGAGCACCTCATAAAAGAGGGGCATTTCTCCAAGGACGACGTGTTCATCGTGCCCGACTGGGGGAGCCCCGGCGGGGAGCTGGTCGACGTGGCGGAGAAGGACCTCATCTGGATCAACTTCAACGTCACCGGGAAGTCGACCCACGGCTCCACGCCCGACCGCGGCGTCAACGCGTTCAAGGTCGGCGCGGCGTTCCTCGTCGACCTCCTGGCGGAGTTCGGGAGGGAGTTCCCGGACGAGAACGAGATGTTCATCCCCAGGGGATCGACCTTCGAGCCCACGAGGTGCGGCTGCACCGTGATGAACGTGAACACCATCCCCGGGAACTTCGAGTTCGCCATGGACATCAGGGTCGTGCCCGGGTACACCCAGGACGAGGTCCTGGCCGTCGCGGAGCGCGTCGCCAGGGCGCACGAGAAGGCGACCGGCGCGAGGATAGAGGTGAGCGAGATACAGAGGCACGTGTCGGGCGGGATGTCCTCCACGGAGGGGGAGGTGTTCGGCTCGCTCATGGAGTCGATAGAGTCGG
This sequence comes from Methanomassiliicoccaceae archaeon, assembly GCA_009776625.1. Classification (GTDB taxonomy): domain Archaea; phylum Thermoplasmatota; class Thermoplasmata; order Methanomassiliicoccales; family Methanomethylophilaceae; genus Methanoplasma. Next base: position 3,411 of record WRNL01000011.1, read on the forward strand.
TCATCGGGAAGAGGCCGAAGCCGGTGGGGGTGGGCGGCGCCACGTGCGCCAACTTCTTCAGGAGGGAGGGCTACGACGCGTACGTCTGGCAGCATGGCGGCGGCACCCTCCACGGCCCGAACGAGTACGTCGTCATAGACAACATCGTGATAGACGCGAAGGTGTTCGCCTCGCTTTTCTACAGGCTCTGCGTGTGACCAGGCGGCCGCACGGCGGGGTCACTCGTCTGCGCCCTCGAAGAGCCGCTCGAGCATCCACTCCGAGTCGAACGCCTGGAGGTCGTCGTACCCCTGCCCGTCCGACACGAAGGCGATGGGCTTGCCGATGGTGCGGGCGATGGAGAGCGCTGCGCCGCCCTTCGCGTCCGTGTCTATCTTCGTGAGGACTATCGCGTCGATCCCTATCGCCGTGTCGAACACCTTCGCCTGCTCGATGGCGTCGTTCCCCGCCAGCGCGTCCCCGACGAACACCTTGAGCGCAGGCTTGGATACCCTGGCGATCTTCTTCATCTCGTCGATGAGGTTGGAGTTGGTCTGCATGCGGCCGGCCGTGTCCAGGAGGACGACGTCCTTCCCCTTCGACCTGGCGTGCTCGATGGCGTCGAAAGCAACCGCCGACGGGTCCGCGTCCTGCCCCTGCTTGACGATCTTGACGCCGACCCTCTCCGCATGGATGCTCAGCTGCTCGATCGCCCCCGCCCTGAAGGTGTCGCATGCCGCTATGACCACGCTCCTGCCGTCGTCCTTCAGCCTCTTGGCTATCTTCGCTATGGTGGTCGTCTTCCCGGTCCCGTTGATGCCGACGAACATCATCACGGTCGGCCTCGGCTGCCCCTCGACCCACGTGTCGAAGTCGAACTCGTTGGCCCTCAGGACGCTCCTGACGGAGTCCTTGACGGCGGCCTCGACCACCTGCTCGAGGGTGTACTGCCTCCCGTGCTTCTTGTTGACGAGGTTGTCCCTGACGCCTAGTATGACGTCCTGCACGACCGGGTACGCCACGTCCGACTCCAGGAGGGCGAGCTCCAGCTCGTCCAGGAGGTCGTCCAAGGGATCCTCTTTGATCTTCTTCCCTGAGCTCGCGATCATGTCGCCGCCGGTCCCGCCCGCCTCCTCTTGCGCGGGCTTCTTCTGCTTGCCGGCCCTCAGCTGCTCCTTCCTGGACAGGGGCTTCTCCTCCGCCCCTGGCGCGGCGGCGGCGGGCTCCTCCGGGCCGATCCCGCCCTCGCCTTCGAAAATGCTCTCGGAGTCCAACTTGGGCGACGAGGTGCTGAAGATGTTCTTGAGCTTGGACTTCAGGGAGTCGAACATGCGCTCACTGCGTCTGCCGCTGCCTGAGCTGGTACTCGTTCTGGATGGCCAGGGAGAGCTCCTCGGTCATCCCCTCTATCTCCTTGATGGCGCCCATGGTCTCCCTGAGGGCGTCGGAGATCTCCTTCCCGCTGGCCTCCATGAAGTCCGCCGCCTCCCCGAGCCCCTTCTCGACGGAGAGCCTGTTCCCGATGCCGACGATCGCCGTCTTCCTGCCGGTCGCCCTCGCAGGTATGAACGAGGACGCGCCCACCGGGATCAGCATTTCGTCGCCCTCCTCCGCGCCCGCCATCGCCCTGAAGGAGTCCCTCGCCCGGTTCGTGTCCTCGAGGGACACCTGGAGCAGCCTGACGTGCCTGTCCAGGGCCTCCAGCTGGGCGGTGTAGGAGTCGAGGACCGCCATCGCCTGATGGAGCTCGCTGTCTTCCATGGTCACGCCCCGACCTCGTACCTCACGACCTGGTTCGTGATCTGGTCGGGGGAGAGCTCGGTTATCTCTGTGATGTCGATCTCCCATCTCTTGAGCCTGTGCTTGCTGCCGAGCACGGACAGCGCCTTCTCCCTGACCGCCGCCTCGTCCTCGGCGGAGGCCTCGATGGAGAATGCCTGCCTCTTCCTCGGGTCGGCGTACGAGCCTGTGATACGGAATGCTTTCATGGTGTTCGTGATTTATATTAGACTAATAAAACTTTGGTAAGGTCGACTGCGCCCCCTGACCCCCTGCGGGGTCGCGTCGCCGCCAGAACGGGGCGCCGGCAAGAGTCCCGCGGCGACACGGCGCGGCCGGCCGCCCCCTGTTCGGGCATATGCCCCTGGGTCCCTGTGGATAGCACGACCCCATCGGTTTTTATGGCGCGAAGATGAAAAACAAGACGGGAAGGGGGCAAGAGCCAGGGTCAACAGCCATCGCATCGGGTAAATGGGGCGTACATCATATCCAGCGTTATCAGCGCGACGTCCTCGACATCCGCCCAGTCCGTCAGGCGGTCGGTGAACCCAGACCTCGAGAACANCGCATAGCGCTTCACGCTGAACCCNCTCACTGAATCCGCGCGTTCTTTAAGGCGCATCAGNTCCTCCATGTCGGCCTGCCTGTTGGTGAATTTGCATTCGGCGAACAATCCCTCGACCCTGCCGTCCTTCCCCACTGAGCCTATCACGTCGATCTCCGCCGTCGTGCCGCCCGGCGACGGGCCCCACCATCTCCCGGTCACAGGATACCCCATCGTCCCGGTAACGTACTGGGAGCACATGACCTCGAACACACGCCCCATGTGGTCCACGAACTCCCTCTCCAGGTTCTGGGAGATGCTTTTCAGGGATGGCCCCATTATCGTCCGGTTCCGGCCGATGACCTTCGTATAATAGAATCGGAAAAGGTTGTCCGAGATGTAATACCTGCTCCGCCTCTCGGTATTCTCGTTGAACGGCAGGATCCTCTCCACATACCCGAGGTCCACAAGGTCGTCAAGGCACCTCGACGTCTCTGAGGAGGAAATGCCGGTCTGGTCGGATATCTCGTTGATTCTGGCACGGCCTCTTGCCAAGGCCTCGATGATGTTATTGTACTTTTTCGGGTCGAGGAGCTCCTGCAGCATCAGGAACTCTGGCTCCGATGCCAGCATGGAACCCTCCGTGAAGAACTCTTTCGCGATGATGTCGAAGACGTCCCCATCCCGGGCGAACTTCTTCAGGTACAGCGGTATGCCCCCGACCGCCCCATAGATGCAGGCCTTCTCGTAACTGCTCCTTTTCGGGAAGAACTCAGCCGACTCCCTGTAATCCATCGGCTCGACATGGATCTCGTGCGTCCTCCTCCCGTAAAGCGGGCTCTCGCGGCCAAGCACCTGGCGTTTCATGAAGCTCATGGATGACCCGCAGAGAATCAGGAACAGTTTCGTCCTCTGGGCGACATGGTCGATGAAGATCTGCAGCATGCTCAGTATCTCCACGTCGGATTCGACGAGAAAGGGGAACTCGTCGATCACGAGCACTAGCCTCTCGCCTATGTTATCCGTTACGACCCCGAACAGGTCGTCGAAGTACAGGACGTCGTCGCCGGCGATGCAGAGCGCCTCCTTCACGGCCTTGTTGAAGAACCTCAGGTTCATGTCCCCCCTGGCACGCATGGCCGTGAAGAATATCGCGCGCTTGTCCTTCACGAACTGCTCTATTATGGCCGTCTTCCCCACTCTGCGGCGCCCGTATATGGCCACAAATTCGAACCCGTCGCTATTGTATAGCTGATTCAGTGCCTCCAATTGTTTTTTTCTGCCGACGAATTCCTCCATGCGGCAGGATGGGTCGCGTGGTTTATAGTTGTTTCCATTTACTGCAAAATCAGGGATTGTTTTCATTTACTGTAAAAATAGGAATTGTTCTTTCCTGTAGCACGGTACACATCCCTTTGTGTGTGTCCTTTGGTCTGTAACCCCATCTTAGATGCCCCCCGAGAAAACACAAGATTGCCATGAGGAATCGATGAAGGGGAGGGAGTTTCTGCCGTTCATCAGCTTGCCCAAGGACATGACGCTGGCGTTCATGGACATCCTATGCGTTGACCCCCATCCTGGCTGACCTGGTACATAGGAGCGTCCACCCAGCGTGATGGTGTTGTAGTTAACGACTTGTGTTAGGGTGCGGACATTTGACATAAGTCGTTAACTATAACACCACCGTTTAATGACCGGGGGTAGGAAAGCATCTATATCCTATGTCATAATATTGGAAAGGGAGGCAGGCAAGTCAGATGGGCGAGGAAGGGATATTGACCGACGATGTCGTTCGAGAGATTATCAATGAGAGAAAGTACTTGGCAGATTGGCCAATAGATTTGAAAAAACTAAAGGCAGAAAAGAACTCACGCCATTTGAGGATGGAGGTTCCGCTTGACTGTCAGAAATACCCATGTAGGGTTGCCATCCGGCAGAGCGTCGACCGCCCCACAAATTTCTCCGTGATACTTATCTACAGAAACAGGAACGGAGACCATACGATCGTAAGGTACAACGGGTATCATGGTGAGCATAAAAACAAATTCACAGGAGAAACAATATATGGCCCGCATATCCATAAGTTGACTGAGCTGTATCAAAGGCTCACCGACAAGCCTGAAGGCTATGCTGTGGCCACAAATGCGTATGTAGACATCTATGGGGCTGTCAATGTATTCGTCACAGATATGAACATATCCATCAAGCCCCCTGCAAAAAATAGAACATTGGAGGGCTGGGAATGAATGCGGACATGCTCGAGTCGTTCAAATCATCAGTCTGTTCTAGCATAAGGGTAAGGGATCTCGGTCTGGACGAATACATGGTTCACACAGGGTTCACCTATGCCGATGGCGATGAGTTCCACATCATCCTCCGAACGACAGATGAAGAGTGGGTGCTCTCCGACGAGGGACACACACTGATGTGGCTCTCCTATGAGGACTTCACGATGACACCAGTAAGGGCGGATCTTTTCGAGAGGATTCTGAACACCAACTCAGTTCAGAACGAAAACGGTGCCTTGACCGTCCGTTTCGACCCTGGAATGTCAGGGCAGGCCCTGTATTCGCTCGTCCAAGCTATAATGCAAGTTTCAGATTTGAGGTTCATGAGCAAAACGAGGGTTCTGAATACCTTCATCGACGACATCAAGGAATTGTTCAAATCATCTGAAATGAACCCAAGATGCAGATTCGATTTGACCGTAGAAACCCCCAAGGGCGGGGTGTTCACTCCCGACATATACATTGAAGAGGAGAACCCCATCCTTGTATTCGGGATAACGAACACCGACAACTGCCGTGATGCGGTCATAAACATGCTAGAGTTGCAGAGGTCCCCTTCTAATTACCGATATTTTGCCATTGTCGAGGATTTGGAAGGCATCACAGTCAAAGACAGGCAGAGGCTGATGAGGTCAGCTGACAAGACGGTTGAGGGCTTGGGGAACTTAATGCAATCCATCGAGAGGTTCATATCGATTTCCGAGACCAGGGCATGATGCTCAGATGACGGACTCCTTCTTCTCGGAGAGGTGGCCGTGGTCGGCCGCCCTCCGCCCCACGAGGAAAACGGCGGCGAACTCAGGGGCCTCGGTCTCCCCGGAGAGCGAGAAATGCTCCCCCCTGATGTCGAGCTCGTAGTCTTTCTTCATGGTTATCTTCACCGGCTCGTCCGAGTACGACGAGGGGACGGCGTCCCGGAGGGGGTCGAAACCCGTGAGCTCGTCCCTCGTGAGGGGCGTCACCCTTAGCCCGGTCTTCCCGTGGACGGACCCCGGGAGGCGTATTATCCGTTTTATATCGGGCGTGACGGGCTTGTCCACCTCTGCGGAGAGGGACGGCGCCACGTCATCCCCCATTATCCTCACGAGCATCTCCTGTGTGTTGCGGTTGAGGACGGCCATGTTGTTCTTCTCGAAGAGCCTCTTCCTCCCGGACCTCACGTCCTCCTGCATCTTCACGATGGTGCCCGTGGCGGAAGAGGAGATGGCGGGGTAGGCCCGCTTTAGGGCCTTTGGGTCGAGGTCGCACACGTCGTTCACGAGGTACATGAGCCCCTCCCTCATCCGCCTCTTCCACCCGCCGGCCTCCGGCGGCGGGATGAGCCTGTCCCTCGCCACGTTCGTCCTGCTGCCCGCCGCCGTCCTCACCTGCGAGGTCGCGACCTTCTGGAAAGGGAACACCCAGTCTATGCTCAGGCCGGAGCACGTTATGTAGTCGACCAGCTCCCTCCTCTCGTGGGTGCCGAGGGTGAGCACCTCCTTGGAGGGGATGTGGGCGTGGTACCCCCTCCCCCCGGAGAACGTTATGTGGACGCCCTCTTCGCCGAACCCGAGGTCCGCGAACAGGAATGAGTCGGCCAGGCCGATCATCTCCCCCTTGATCCTGCTGAGCATCTCGGGGTATGACATCCGGTCGGCGCCCTCCAGGTGGTCGGCGTCGAGGTCGAATATCAGGTCGGCGCCGAGCCACTCCTTCTCATCCATGGTGGGGGCGCTCGGCCTCCTGTAGTACGCCGTGGAGTAGTAGCTGTGGCTGGGCGCCTGCGCGATCATGAACCGCGTCAGGTCCTCCGGGGTGGGGAACCCGAGGTGCCTCTGCACGAACTGCCTGTCGAAGAACATGAACCCGAACTCCCTCTTGGTGAAACGGTCCGGCATGATCGGGCGGTTCTCCTTGTAGTACTTCCTGAAGGACTTCAAAAGGAAACGGGAGTTGCTGTCCATACCCTACTCGAATCAGGTAACGTATAATTATATTGTCCGACGATTCACCGGCATGGCAGAGAAGACGCCTGTCTACGACAACCACGTCCATATGGACCCCGGGGGCAGGAACGTGGAGGCGGCGAGGGAGTTCGAGGCGGCCGGCGGCACCGGCCTCACGCTGGTCACGCTGCCTTACAGGCACATCCAGATAGCCGGCGGGGAGGACTTCGGGCGCTCCTACGAGGTCACGCTGTCCCTTGCGGAGAGGGCGAGGGAGGCGACGGCGCTGGAGGTCAACGTCGCCGTCGGCCCCTACCCCGTGCTGATCCTGCCGCTCTCGGAGCTGCACGGCCTCGAGAGGGCCGAGGAGATGATGACGGAGGGGATGGACATAGCCGCCGGGATGGTGGCGGAGGGCAGGGCCTGCGCCATAGGGGAGATAGGGAGGCCGCACTTCGACGTCCCCCAGGATGTCTGGGACGCCTCCAACAGGGTGCTGCTGAGGGGGATGGAGCACGCGAAGGAGCTGGGCCGCCCCGTCATAATACACAGCGAGTCCGGCACCGTCGGGACCAACAGGTCGCTGTCCGACATGGCGAGGAGCGTCGGCCTGGACCCTGGGCTGGTGGTGAAGCACTCGTCGCCCCCCTTCGTGACCGACGAGGAGACCTTCGGCGTCATGCCGTCGATACCCGCGTCGAAGAAGAACATCTCGGAGGCGCTGGGGAAGGGGTCCACCAGGCTGATGCTGGAGACGGACTACATCGACGACCCGGGCCGCCCTGGCATGATGATGCCCATAACCACGGTCCCGAGCAAGGTCAAGGCGCTGCTGGCGAGCGGGAGGCTCGGGCAAGAGGACATCCACAGGATATGCAAGGACATCCCGGACAGCCTCTACCGCCTCTGAAACATTATTCAACGGGAAGGCGATACAGGGGGGATAACATGCAGGCGAAGATCACCAGCGTCTATGACGAGGGCTCGCAGGTAGGCACCAGCCTGATTGGGGCGAAGGGGTTCTCCGCGCTCATCGAGTCCGGCGGCCAGAGGGTGCTCTTCGACACGGGCAGGAGGGGGAGGTACCTCCTGCACAACATGGCGTTCCTGGACATAAGGCCTGAGGACATAGACAAGGTGGTGATATCCCACCTGCATGCCAGCCACACCGGGGGGGTGGAGGATCTGCTCAGGGGCAGGGGGGCGCCCCTGGGCATATACGCCCCCCGCCCGGCGGCGGGCGCCAAGGGGCAGAAGGGGGTCCGCATACCGGAGGGGCTGTCGGACAGGGCCAGCGTGTTCGAGGTGATGGACTGGATGCAGGTCGCCGACAAGGTGTTCGTATCCTGCCCGACGGACGCGGGAGGGGGCCTCTCGGAGGTGTTCATGGTCATCTTGTCGAGGAAGGGGCCGGCGGTCGTGGCCGCCTGCTCCCATGCGGGCGTGGACGCGGTCATGGAACTGGTGAACAAGAGGTTCGGGACCTACCCCCACGCCTACGTCGGGGGCGTGCACATACGCAAGGGGGAGAGGGAGAAGGCGGCCCGCATCGCGGCCTCGTTCGCGGAGAAGAAGTGCACAGACCTCCACCTGAACCACTGCACCGGGGTCGACGGCATGATGTACCTCAGGATGGAGCTGGGCCTCAGGGGCGTCAGCGACTTCTACGCCGGCTCGTCCCTGTCCTTGGACCTGTGAGGGCGGGGCGGCCACTCAAAGATATATTCAAATACAGCCGCAATTCTACTAACCAAAGGAGTGATACAATGATGTGGCGCCTCAGGACGGCATCGATGTTCGTGGTGATGACTGTGATACTGCTGGCCGTGGGGCTGGCGGTCGGGTTCCTGCTCGACAGCATGTGGTACGGGCTGTACGTCATGCTGGGGCTGGCGCTGGCCATGAACATCTACGCGTACTTCTTCTCCAAGAAGGGGGCGCTTAGGGCCAACAGGGCGCGCATCGTGACCGAGGCGGAGGAGCCCCGGCTGTACGGCATCGTCAGGAGCGTCGCCGCCAAGGCGGGGGTGCCGGTCCCGGAGGTGGGGGTGTCCGACCTCCCCATGCCGAACGCCTTCGCGACGGGGAGGAACCCCAAGAACGCGGCGGTGGTCGCCACGCGGGGGCTCCTGGACATGCTCCCCGACGACGAGCTGGAAGGGGTGATCGCGCACGAGATGGCCCATGTCAAGAACAGGGACATCCTCGTCATGTCCGTCGCGTCGACGATGGCGGCGGTGCTCTCGTACCTGTCGAGGTACGCCATATACATGGTGATGCTGAGCGGCAACAACAAGAACGCGGCCAACTACGCCATAGCGTTCGCCCTCAGCGCCACTGTGCCGATAGCCGCCATCATCGTCCAGCTCGGGGTGTCGAGGAGCCGCGAGTACCTGGCCGACGAGACCGGCGCGAAGATCACCGGCAACCCCCGCGCGCTGGCCCGCGCCCTGAGGTCGATCGAGTCGGGGGTCAGCTCCCCCCGGAACGAGTACAGCAACGCCACCTACTCCAACATGTGGATATCGAACCCCATAAGGAAGAGGAGCCTGTTCTCGAGGCTCTTCAGCACCCACCCGCCCATGGACGACAGGGTGGCGAGGCTCAACGCCCTCGCGGCGAAGATGGACACCGACAGCGTGCCGAGGCAGTCGGACCCCTTCAAGAGGGGGAGGTAAGGCCCGCACCGGCTCACTTGACGGGCTCCCACTTCGCGAGCTCGTTCACCTTGGAGAGCGTGGAGCCCCTCCTTATCTCCTCCCTGGTGCGGTTCTCCCTCTCGTTGACGTCGACGGTCCGGTTGGCCACCTCCACGGCGGACTCCTTCGGGATGACCATCAGCCCGCACTCGTCGCCGACTATCCAGTCCCCGGTGCGGACGACCTGCCCCCCCACGGTCACCTCGATGCCTATCCCGCCGTAGCCCTTCGGCTCCCCTGCGCAGGGGACCACGGACCTCGCGAACGCCGGGAACCCCATCCTCTTTATGTCGTCTATGTCCCGTATGGCGCCGTCGATGACGACCCCGGCCACGCCCATCGTCACAGCCGAGTGCGAGGCCAGCTCCCCCCAGACGGCCACGGGCGCGCCGCCGACGTCTATGACAATAACGTCGCCGGGCCTGGCGCGGTCTATGGCCTCGACCGGCTTAGCCCAGTCCCCGTTGGCGGTCTGCACGGTCAGCGCCCTGCCGACCATCCTGGCGCCCTCTTTGATGAAGGGCTGCAGCCCCATGATCACCCCCCGCTTGTGGAATGCGTCGGAGAGGTTGCAGGTGGAGGCCTTGGAGAAGGCCTCGAACAGCTCCTCCTCCCCGTACTTCTTGGACAGGACGGTGTCGACCGTCCTCCCTTCCATGGAGGCGACTATGTCCGCCGCCGACCCCCTGACGTCCGCCGCCTTGATCACCGCGCCGCCGACTATTATCACGGCGGCCCCGGCCTCGACGTACCGGGGGGCGGTCTCCACGGTGATGCCGCCGGCGGCGGCCACGGGGACGGACACCTCCTGGACGACCCTCCTGAGCGTGTCGACGGGGCTCCCTTCCCCTCTCATCTGGGAATCGATGCCCATGTGGAGGCAGACGTACGACGCCCCCAGCCCCTCCACCTCCTTGGCCCTCGAGACGCAGTCGGGGACGTTGATCATGTCGACCATCACCTCCGCCCCGTACTTCCGCCCGGCGGACACCGCCTCGGCGATGGTGGAGTCGTCCGCGAGGCCCAGCACCGTGACTATGTCCGCGCCGGCCTTGGCCATCATCTCGACCTCCAGCCCGCCCACGTCCATCGTCTTCGTGTCGGCCACGACCTTCCTGTCCGGGAACTCCCTGCGGATCGCCCTCACGGCCTCCGCCCCGTCGCTCTTTATCAGCGGGGTCCCCACCTCCACCCAGTCCGCGCCGCCGTCGACGGCCTCGCGGGCTATCGCCACCGCACGGTTCAGCTGCATCAGGTCCAGGGCCACCTGTAAGACCGGTTTCATGCCTTTGTCATCGGCGGAGTTTTATTTACAGTTATTGAGGGGGCGGTTCGACAGAGGCCGAAGGGGCGCAGGCGGCGCCCATGCGGGGGGAAGGGGCCACTCAGCTCGCCCGTCTATCATCAGACATCAGCTCGAAAATGTTCATCATCGTGGCGACGCCCCATCGCAGGGGGAGGATAAAATGGTTGTCTGTGCGGGCAAGTGCTAAATCGTTTCAGGCCATACACGGGGTCAGAAGAGGGATCGCATGTTCGGGAAGAAGGACAGGAAGGTGCGCGTGCTGTTCATCGACGATAGGAACGACCTCACGTCGCAGCTCGCGGAATACTTCACCAGGGAGTACTTCGGCGACAGGTACGAGGCGTACAGCGCGGGCCCGAAGCGCGACCTCGTCGACTGCGAGCTGATATCCGAGATGTACAGGAGGGGGGAGGACATGAGGCGTCAGTTCTCCAAGGACTTCAAGGACAGGGACTCCCTCAGGGACGACGAGGACTACGACGTCGTGGTGTTCCTGAGGAAGGGCGTGTTCGACGAGTGGGCGAAGAGGACGCCGTGGCAGGGGAGGCAGGCCCTCGCCGAGCTGGGGTCGGCCGACGACTTCGATGCGACCGACGACCTCGAGCTCGCGGGGTGCTACTCGGAGCTGATAGACAGGGTGAGCGCCTGGGTCAAGGAGAACCTGGGCGACGCCGAGAGGCTGAGGTCGTTGATAGTCGCATGATCCCCGTGATAGTACATGACAAATGCCAGTGCGACCCCAAGAAGTGCACGGCCAAGAGGATGATACGGTTCGGGCTGGGGAGGGAGGCGAGGACGCTGTCCGCGATACCCTCTGGGTCGGTCGTCCTCTCCCCCTTCTCGGAGACGGCCCTGTCCCCGGCGGACGCCGCCCATGCGAGGAATGGGCTGGTGGTGATGGACCTCACATGGGCGAACATCGACTCGTTCCCCCGGCTGAAAAAGGTCGACGAGAGGGCCCTCCCCTACCTGCTGGCGTCGAACCCTGTGAACTGGGGGAGGCCGATGGAGCTCAACAGCGCCGAGGCGGTCCTCGCGTCCCTGGTGATCCTGGGCGAGGCCGAGCAGGCCGAGGCGTTCATGGGGAGGTTCAACTGGGCGCCGGAGTTCATCCGGCTGAACGGGCAGCTGCTGGAGGGCTACGCCGGGGCGAGGGACAGCGCGGAGGTCGTCCGTATCCAGAACGAGTACCTGGACAGCATAAGCGGCAGGGTCTGAGCGCATACCCGCGCCGCGGCGCCGCACGCAGGGCGGCGCCGCGGCCCCCCTGTCGGCTGTGCATCCTTTTTATCCTCCCCCATCATAGGGTATGCCGCAATGCACGGCGGCGCCGCGGCGCCCGCCCCGGGGGAATGGGGGCGCGGGCGCGGAGGCAGGGCGCGGCGGCCGGAGGCGGGTGACAGGATGACGACGATCTTTCAAGACAGCGAGATAACCGCAGGGTGGGAGGACATACTCGGCAAGGACAAGTACCGCCTCATGTTCGCGGACATAGCCGCCAGCTACCCAGAGAAGAGGAGCATCTACGTCCCCTACGAGGACATCGACGCGTACAACACGGACCTCGCCATGTACTTCCTGGACCACCCCGACAAGTGCCTGAGCAAGGGCAGGGAGGTCGTTAAGGCGTCGCTCCCCCCCGCATGGGACCACAGGGACACGGTGAACCTGAGGATAACCGACCTCCCCCGCGACGCGAAGGTCGAGGTCAGGAAGATAAGGGCCAAGCACCTCGGGAGGCTGGTCGCGGTGGAGGGCCTGGTGAGGAAGGCGACCACGGTGAGGCCGAAGATGACCCACGCCCTGTTCAGGTGCGCCAGGTGCGGGGCGGAGATATGGGAGGCGCAGAAAGGCTCCATCATGAGGGAGCCGCTCATGTGCTCCAACCCCGACGGCAGCTGCAACAAGCAGGCCACGCACTTCGACCTCGACTCCAAGGCGTCGGTGTTCGTGGACACCCAGAAGATAGAGATACAGGAGAGCCCCGAGGGGCTCAGGGGCGGCGCCCAGCCGGAGAGGATAGCCGGGTTCGTCGAGGACGACATAGCCGGCGTCATCACCGCCGGCAACAGGGTGACCATCAACGGGATAATAAGGTCCGCCGAGAAGCACGACAGGGACAAGTCGACGGTGTTCGAGATATTCATGGACGTCATGTCGGTGGAGTTCGAGGAGCACGAGTACGACGAGATACAGATAACAGAGGAGGACGAGCAGAAGATCCTGGACATGTCCCGGGATCCCATGCTCTTCGACAACATAGTCGCCTCCATATCGCCGACCATCCACGGGATGACCGAGGTCAAGAGCGCAATCGCGCTGCAGCTCTTCGGCGGGTGCAACAAGGAGATGGACGACGGGACTGCGATAAGGGGGGACATGCACGTGCTCCTCGTGGGCGACCCCGGCGTCGCCAAGTCGCAGGTCCTCCGTTACATGAGCGCCCTCGCCCCCAGGGGGATATACGCCTCCGGCAAGTCGGCGTCCGCCGCCGGCCTGACGGCGGCGGCGGTCAAGGACGAGTTCGGCGACGGGAGGTGGACGCTGGAGGCCGGGGCGCTGGTCCTTGCCGACAAGGGGCTGGCCTGCATCGACGAGCTGGACAAGATGACCGCCCAGGACCGCTCCTCCCTTCACGAGGCGATGGAGTCCCAGAGGATATCCGTGGCGAAGGCCGGCATCACCGCCACCCTCCAGTGCAGGTGCTCGATGCTCGCGGCGGCAAACCCCAAGTTCGGGAGGTTCGAGACCGACGGCATGTCCATAACAAAGCAGATAGACCTCCCCCCGGCGCTCATGTCGCGTTTCGACATGATCTTCGTGCTCACCGACAAGCCGAACCCGAAGGCGGACAGGGAGCTGACCGCCCACATACTGAACGTCCACAGGAGGGGGCAGGCAAGGCAGATGGGGGAGGACGCCCCCCTCGTGGTGGGCGTGGACGTCAAGAGGATCAAAGAGGAAACAGAGAACGTGAGGCCCGTCTACGAGCAGGACATCATGAGGAAGTACGTGGCGTACTCGAAGCGCATCGTGCCGATAATGACGGACCAGGCGATGGGGATGATCGAGGACAAGTACCTCGGGATAAGGGCCATGGGGGCGGGGGAGAACGACTCGGTGCCCATCACGGCGAGGCAGCTGGAGGCGTACGTGAGGCTGTCGGAGGCGTCGGCGAGGATGAGGCTCAGCCGCACCATCGAGGAGGAGGACGCGGCGCGGGCGGTGGACCTCGTGGAGTTCTACCTGAGCAAGCTGCTCGCCCCGGACGGGGGGCAGTGGGACATCGACAACCTGTCGTCTAAGTACACAAAGAAGGACCGGAACGAGCTGACGGCGATACTGAGCATAGTCGACGGGTACGAGGGCGGGGCGTCGGAGGAGGACATAGTCAGCCAGGCCGTCAGCGAGGGGCTGTCGGAGGAGAAGGTAAGGAGGAGGCTCAAGATGATGAAGGAGGACGGCACGCTGTTCTGCCCCCCAAACGGCAACTACAAGAGGGCCTGACATGATAAGCTGCAGGATACACGCCCACGGGAACGAGAGGATACTGGCCGCATGCGACCGGGAGATCCTGGGGATGACCTTCACGGGGGACGGCGTCAGGATCAAGGTGTCAGAGATATTCTACGGCGGTGAGACGCTGCCGGAGGAAGCCTTTGTCGAGAGGACGAAGTCCGTCACGATAATGAACCTCGTCGGCAACCGCGTCGTGGGCATAGCGGTGAGGGAGGGGATGGTGTCCGAACAGAGCGTGATGGTCATCGGAGAGGTGATGCACGCGCAGACGGTGGTCCTTTGAGCTTCTGCGTGAGGTGCGGGGAGGAGGCCGACTGCATCGTCAACGGCCTGTGCGTGGGGTGCTTCCTCGACGGCAGGAAGCTGACGGCCCTCCCCCATCACGTCGACGTGGGCGTCTGCGCCAACTGCGGGGACGTGGGGGCGGGGGACAGATGGGTCACCAAGGACATCCAGGACGCCATAGCCGACGCGGCCGTGGGCGCCCTGACGGCGGTCAAAGAGGCGAGGGTCGTCAGCGTCGCGGCGTCGTCCGAGGAGCAGGAGCCCAACACGCACGCCGTCACAGTGGATGCCGTGCTAGAGATAGGCGGGCGCATGGCCGAGGACTCGTCGTCCACCCTGGTGAGGCTGAAGAACACAGTCTGCAAGAGGTGCTCCAAGCAGCTCGGGAACTATTACGAGGCGATACTGCAGATCAGGGCCGGCTCCAAGGACGCCCCGCAGGGTCCCATGAGGGAGGCGCTCAACAGGGTGGAGAACCTGGTGGACGCGCAGTCCGCCGCCAGCAGGAACATCTTCATAACCAAGACGGAGGAGGTGCAGGGCGGCATCGACGTCTATCTCTCATCCATGTCCATCGGGAAAGCGGCGGCGAAGGACCTCGCGGACGCGTACTGCGCGGAGACGAAGGAGACCTTCAAGCTCGTCGGGATGACGGATGACGGCAGGAACATGTACAGGATAACGTACCTGGTGCGGCTCCCAGACTTCCACGTCGGCGACGTGGTGGTGTTCGAGGGGCGGTACTTCAAGCTCGCCAGGGTGTCCGGCAACGGCGCCAAGGTGACGGACCTGATGGGCTTCCGGGACAGGGCGGTCAAAAGGTCGGACATGGCCTCCTTCAAGGTGCATGCGAGGTCGGAGGACCTGCTGGAGGCGGTGGTGGTCAACAGGGGGAAGGGCGAGATACAGGTGCTCGACCCATCGGACTACTCGACGGTGGACGTCAATGTCCCAGAGGGGGCCGAGATAGGCGACACTGTCCGGGTGGCGGAGATAGACGACGCGCTCTATTACGTGCCGTGAGGCCGGCGCCCGTCAGGAGCCGCTATCGCCCTCGCCGCCCTCCTCGCTGTCGTCGAACAGCTCGAAGTAGAATGTGCCCCCCGAGCGTTTGCTCAGGTGCCACGCGACGGCCGCCAGCAGGACGCCGACCATGACGCCCGCGAGCATGAGCGCATGGGCCGCGTCCATGCCGAGGTACTTCCTCAGCTCGGTCTTCTCCAGCGTGATGGGGGCCTGCTGGAGGGCAGGGGTATTGTCGCCCGGCTCAGTCCCTGTCACCGTTACCACGGCACGCTCGCTCGTGTTGAAGCCCTGGCCGCCCGCCGTCAGGGCGTATATCCCGGTGGGGCATCTTATCCTGTATTTCCCATCGTTGTCCGTGTGGCCCGTGTAAATCTCCCCGACATCCGTCGGTATGAGGGAGACGGCGGCATTCTTTACCGGTCCCCCCGAGAACATGACGGACCCTTCGATGGTGCCCTCTGTCGCGGTCATTATCGCGCTCCGCCTGTCGCCGATCGTGCCGGTGACGGTGTACGTGTGGGTCGCGTTGTTGTACGCCACGCCCGAGAGGCTGAGGGCGAGCCTCTCCGAGTCCTGCCGGAAGGTCGCATTGGGGCAGGCTATGACAGTGTACCCACGGACTGAGAAATCGATCTCGAGGCCGGTGTTCACCCCGACGCCCACGCTGAAGAAGCCGTCGGCGTTCGTGACGCCGCTGGTGAACGGGCCGATCCAGGTGTACACGGTGACGGTGACGCCCCCCATGGGCTTCCACCCCGTGTCCGAGACATACCCTTCAATGTAATAGTTGGCGGAATCCCCCTCATCCGCATGCGCCGACGCGGCGGGCATGACGGAAAGCGCAAGGAGCAGGACGGCGACCGGTGCCAACAGGAGAGCATGCCTCATTGCCGTTCAATGCGCTATCGCATTTAATATCTTTTCGAGGCTGGGGCACGGCGGCGGGGCGAGGCCGCCCGCCGGCACAGGCG
>WRNL01000012.1 GCA_009776625.1 Methanomassiliicoccaceae archaeon
GGGGGGGGGGGGGAATATTATATGTGCTGTGTGTGTATTCACGTATGTGCGTGTCGAGCCAATATTAGCTGACCTGAAGGAACAATATTTGTCTAACAGCAGACCGTGGGTTATCGGATTTAGCGGAGGCAAGGACTCCACTTGCACACTGCAGCTCGTTTACCAAATGTTGCTGTCCCTTCCGCCGGATCAATTGATTAAGCCAGTATATGTCCTTTCATCAGACACCATGGTGGAGGCTCCCGTAGTAGGGGCTAGGCAAAAGAAGATATGCGGCATGATCGCGCAAGCAGCAGAAGGGGATGGTCTTCCGATCCACGTGGAGGTTCTTCGCCCAGATATCTCCGATACATTTTGGGTCAATCTCATAGGTCGAGGCTACCCTTCCCCGAACAGGTGGTTCAGGTGGTGTACGGATCGGTTGAAAATAAAGCCGATGAATAAGTACATTTTGAACCACATCAAACAGAATGGCGAAGTGTTGATAATACTCGGCGCGAGGAAGTCGGAGAGTACCAGCAGATCACAGACAATGGCAAAGCATGAGATCGAGAATACCAGACTCAGGAAACACAATAACATCGATGGTGCTTTTGTATATACGCCGATAGAAGATATGACGGAGTCAGAAGTTTGGGATTACCTAGGATCTAATCCCTCCCCGTGGGGCGATGACAACAGGGAGCTTAGATCCATGTATCAGAAAAATGATTCCGAGGAGATTGCATTCATCATTGACGAAGCCTCGCCACCATCCGGGCATAGCAGGTTTGGGTGTTGGACGTGTACGGTTGTGGAAAAAGATAAGGCTCTGATAAGCCTAATTGGAGATGGATACACTGAGTACGAGCCGCTCCTGGAGTTTAGAGATAATCTTAGAAAGATCAGGGACGATCCCCAATGTAGGGAAAAATACAGGAAAAACCAAAGGGTAGACAGATTCATCGCAGAATATACGGGCGTGGATGCGGACAAACAGACACACAGGGGCCATGAGGTGATGGGACCGTTCACTCTAGAAACCAGGCACGAACTCTTAAAGAAATTATTGAAGATACAGGAAGTGATTCAAAACACATCCCCTGAAGTCGAACTGATATCTCCAGAAGAGATCAAAGCTATAGAGCTACTTTGGATGTACGAGGGAGATTTTATCGGCGACCCATATGGCGTTGTTAACGGCCCTAACGATGACTCAGTGGACAAACTTATATCCACCCTAATCCAAATCGAGAGGGACATGTCTGATGTTTCAAGAAGGGTCGGCGTTTATAAGAAATTAGAAACCGTGATCCTCGAATACACTATGAATGACCTGGTCAAAGATAAACCCGATGCGGGGGAGTGGCATTTTGAAAATTATTAAATTGACACTCTGCAACTTCAAAAACTACAGGGGCGAGAATCATTTCGATTTTAGCGTTTCCCCTGATAAAAATGTCGTGCTCATCGGTGGAATGAATGGCTCCGGTAAAACAAGCATACCTGAGGCAATAAGGCTCTGCCTGTACGGCCGAAAACTGAATGGTCAGATGATCAACGAAAAAAAGTATGAGGCTTATATAAACGACATGTGGACGCGGGGGGAAGAGAAAAAAAACATGCAGATATCCTTAGACGTAGCAGTCGATGAAAATATTAGAACTACAGTGATTACTGTCAGCAGGACGTTTAAAAAAAAGGGGGATTCTGTAGAGGAGAAACTAACTATAACTCAAAATGGCAGGGAACTAGAACTAATCGATAGCAGCTATTGGGAGCATTACCTCAGAAAATTGATCCCTATAGAGGCGTCTCGGTATTTTTTCTTTGATGGGGAAACAATAAGATCAATCATCACGTCCTCTGACCATTCAGACTACCTCCTTATGGCAGTGAAGGATCTGACTGGCATCTCCGAATTGGATGTGTTGAGAGATGATCTGCTTGAAGTAAAAAAACGAATAACACGCGCAAATTCAAAAAAGGAAATCGTAAAAAAAATCGAGCAATTTGAAAAGGATGTATCTCAACAAATGGCAGAAGTGGGGACGATTCGTTACGAGATATCTCTTTTACAAGCTGAAAAAGGAGAACTAATTAAACAAAAGAATGACCTGGATGATAAATTCAATAGAGCCCTCGGAACTAAGGAAGAAAAAAACAACAAAATAAAAAAAGAAATCGAACATCAAAAATCGCTGTATGCCGAACTGAATGACTATGTCCAAAGCTATATTCAGTCATCGGGTCACATATTGGTTTGTTCTGATCTAATCAAAAAAATGACTGAAGAGGCAAAGAAAGAGAACGATTATTTTGCGTTCTCTTTTTCACGCGAACGTATTGAAGAGCGTAAAGGAGCGATACTGGAGAGAATTAAGGAAATATGTGGCGATCCCGTGATGTATTCTAAAATCGAGGCGATTTTCTCGGAGGAGTTATCTGGGTTTCCAGAGTATACTGGGCAACCCATATTGGATTTGACACATAGACAGATAGAAGTGATCAAAGGGGAGATGTTATCGAGGGAGTTCGAACTCGATGAATTTATAAGCCAATTAAGAAAAAGAGAGGGGGTTTTCATTGAAAAGGAAAAACTGCAAAAGGCTTTATCCAAATATTCGGATATGTCCCTTGATGAATTTGAGTCGGCATTGCAAAAATTCAACTCTTCCATCTCTGAAATAAATGGCAGAATCCTTGAAAAAGAAATAAAAATAAACACTGCACAACAAACAATACAAAAATTGAGAAAAATGATCTCCGAGGAGGAAAAAAGTTTAATCCTTTCTACAAGGGACAAGCATGCCATAGGAATAGTCGATGATGTCATTGACAAAATTATGATCCAAACTGCGCTCATGCTGTCAGAGAACGTGGATCTTTTCGAATCCAACGTCAATGAGATGTATTCTTTATTAAAAAACAAAAAGGACATGGTCACAAATATAAAGATTGATCGAGATATGCGTATACATCTGAGGGGTTCCAGTAAAAAAAGCATTAGTGTGGAATGGATCTCAGAGGGAGAAAAGAGCATCCTCATGTACTCCATCATGTACGGGCTCGTAAAGCTATCAAAGAAAAAGATGCCACTCATAATTGATTCGCCATTGGGAAAAATGGACTCTACGCACGTGGAGAAGATTGTATCAAACCTGTATCCCAGCCTCGGAAACCAGGTAATCCTGCTATCGCATGACAGAGAGGTGACATGGGAGGTGATTCCTTTATTGGAACCGATTATTTCGAGGAAATATTTGTTGACAGAAAACAAAATAAAAATCAAAGAAGGCTATTTCAAGTGATATTATGGCAGATAAATTAAAACTATCAAACGAGTCTTCAGATCAACTTAATAATCTTTCCAATCGTCTGGATATTCGTAGGAACATCGTATGTCGTTTAGCCTTAAGTTGTTCTCTATCTCAAAATGAACCAGTCCCCAATGCAATTACAACAGACACAGAAGGGTATGAGTTCAACAAATCTGCAATAATTGGTGCAGATGAGGTTCTGTTTAAGGCACTATGCACGCACGTCCAAAGGGAAAAAGTAGAGAGTGATTTTTTTAACATCATTGTACGAAACCATATCGAGAGGGGGCTGAAGGCAATGGACTCGAATTTTCAAACCATAAACTCCCCTATAGAATACCTTTCACGTCTATTCGGCTCAAACTGAACGCTGGCTTATGTGAAACCCACGGCGTTATCAGAAAGCTATAAGAACAATAATCAGATACGAGTGTCTAACGGGCTCGTGGTCTAGGGGTTATGACGTCGCCTTGACATGGCGGAGGTCGCCGGTTCAAATCCGGCCGGGCCCACCATAATACATTTACTGAACAGGATGATCTCTCGACAGACGGGGCTGTTTAATTAGAGGGGGCGATGGATGCTCTGCTTAAAATGACCACATAGCCGCGTACACTCAAAATGAAATGACGCCTCACTCGGATAGCAAAGATAAAAGAAGAATAATCATATGCGGTAGATAAGAGCTCGGGGACACATTAATGTCTGAATTGCCAATATCCGAATTGAATAATGAACAGAAATTCACGCTTTATACAATCGGACAGATAACGGGCGGGTTGAAAACTGATGTCCACTTCCAGAAACTCATATTCCTGACGACAGTAGCTGTGGGGGGGAGTCCAAAGGAGATGGGATATATAGCATACGACTACGGACCGTACAGTATAAAAGTACACGAGATTGGGAATGACCTTGTTAGAAGAGGCTTTGCGACGAAAAATAGTGATAGAGGGTGCAAAGCACGCAAGTTATCCCCTGAAGAAACTGCACTGATAACTCCAAAAAATGACTTCAACCGTTTTGCTATAAAGCGAGTTGCAGATCTGGTAAGTAGATTCACCTATAACGAAATAATACTGTACACTTACGTGAAACATCCCAAATATGCAGTGAATTCGACGATAATCAAGGATGTTCTTGACAGAAGACTCGACACAGCAATAAATATGGTCATGACCAACAAAGTCTCCGTGGGTTGCGGGGCTGAATTATCCGGCCTGTCTTTTCAAGCTTTTGATAGGGAGATGCAGAGAATCCGCGAGGTGCTGTTTTGACATGTAAAGTCATTGACACGTGTAGCATCATATCCCTAACTAAGGCAATAAGGAGTTGCGATATACTATCTGAGCTCAGCGGCTATACATTTGTTACAACAGGAAATGTGGAGGAGGAGCTTGGCTATGAGGTTGACCCAAGAATAAAAATACATTACCTTTCAGAAAATGAGCTTGCCCTCCACGAGAAGATTTACAGGATTGAGGGTTTGGGGAGCGGTGAAGTGTCTGCTATGGTGTGGGCTATTTTTTTAAACGAGAATACTGACTCTAAAGTGGTGTTTTTAAGCGACGATAGGGATGCAAGAGCCGTCTTTAAAGAATGGATCAAGGAGGATCACATGAGAAGGCTCTACCCTCGCATAGAGGAAATAATAGTTGCTGACACGCTCAGCCTACTTAAAAGACAAATCGATAAAAAGGTTCTTGGCGAGGATAGAATGAAAAATATCAGGGATGATCTAAATAAGTCGAAAAGATTCAGACCAGAATTGATAGAATGGCTTACTTAAAAAAAATCATCTAGGAATGTCGGAGTGGATCCGGGGTCAATTAGTTTTTCAATCGGTTGCGCCCCAACCTTCCCGTTGAGGAATTCATATGCGGATCCGTTCTCTCTGATTACCGACACTATCTTCTCCGCCTCCATATTTTGTTTAACGTGGTTTGTGGCTTTTTTCCTGCTCCTTTGACTCTCTTCTATTCGTTCCCGATCATATGTGTATGTCTCAGACCTAAATATTGGTGCGGTAGGGAAATCTGGCTTTTCTTCATTCCCTCCGCCAATATGTAGATTTCCGATTATGTCGATCCCTTGACCAAAAACCAAAAAATCATCTGCTGGCATATACGAAACTCCAGCGGGAGCAACCTTTCTCACATTGACAGAGTACATCACTGATTCTTCAATAAACCCATCGTTTTTAAGTTTCTTTTTTATATACCTCACATTAGGAGCACTTGTATGAGCCGCATGATTGCAGTAGTCTACGACAAAAGATGTTATCCCGAAGTCGTAGTAGAACTCCATTAGGCGTTTCATCTCATTGAGGGAGAGAACTAGAGGTAGATTTCCAAATATCGGTTTCTCGTTGCTACTATTTACCTCATCGATGTATTTCTGAGTCTGAATCATTATCTCTTCCACTGTTCTCTGTCCTTTGTCTTTGATTATGCCTTCCCATCTTGGGATGACCACTATGTCTGTGTTCTCATGCTGAAGCAACTCCATGGTCTCCCTCTCCCTGGCATCGATGTCAGCGTCCAAATATGTGGGGATCATTATATTGATCGCCGATTCGACAATATTTTCGTTCAGAGAGCATAACTTGTTTGCTGGCCTGCTGGGTGAACCTCCTCTGCTACCACGGCTCCAATCCATGTATTTGTCCAATGCTTTTATTGAAAACTGGGGTGCATACTCATTGATCATCCCTTTTGGCATGATTTTTTCTATTGACTTTGAGGGGGTTATTACAGTTTTTCCTGCGAGGTTAACCTCTAAAACACGCGTATCGATCCTTTCATCAACTGGCCCCTGTTTAATTGTAATGTTCATTTATCAAGAATGTACAAGCATGTCTGAAGTATTATATTTTACTCAAGATTCTGTGTAATGCCCGCAAGAAAGACACTACATCCTCTTTAGATCAACACAATGTTTTCACTCAGTACAACGTCGTCATGCTTCTTCTTACCGAGTACTTCCTGTATCCTCGAGCTGTGGAGGCCCATGACCTTCTCCACCTCCTCTGAGCTGTAGTTCGTTATCCCTTTGGCTACCGCCGTGTCGCCGCATATGATGTCCACTATGTCCCCTTTGGAGAAGCTCCCCGACACCCCCACTATCCCTACCGGGAGCAACGACTGGTGGTTCTGCACCGCCCTCTTCGCCCCTTCGTCGACGAGTATGCCGCCCTGCGAGCTGGCGGACTTCAGCCACCTCCTCTTCTTGGACATCTGCGTGTCCGCCGTGAAGATGGTCCCCACGTCCTCCCCGCCCACCGCCCGGCGTATCACGCCCTCGATGCCGCTGGAGACGATGACCATCCTGCAGCCGGCGTCCCTGCACGTCTCGGCAGCTTTCAGCTTGGTCTTCATGCCACCGACCCCCATCCCGCTCACCGGGTCCCCTGCCATCTCCCTTATCTCCGGCGTGATCCCCTCCACCACCGGGATCAGCCTGGCGTCCTTGTGGACGTTCGGGTTCTTGTCGTAGAGCCCCTCCACGTCGGACATTATCACCAGGAGGTCCGCGTCCACCCTGCTCGCTATGACCGCCGACAGGGTGTCGTTGTCCCCGAACACCGCCCCGATCTCCTTGATGGAGACGGCATCGTTCTCGTTGAATATCGGCACCACGCCGTGCTTGAGCAGGGAGTCTATCGTGTTGTTCAGGTTAAGCACCTTCTCCCTGTCCGAGTATATGTCCATCGTCAGGAGAATCTGGGCGACGGTCATCCCCTGCTTCTGGAAGCTCTCGTTCCACTTCTGCATAAGTATGCTCTGGCCGACGGACGATGCGGCCTGCCTTATCGGGATGTCGTTCGGGTTCGGCTTGACCCCCATCACCCTGAGCCCTATCCCGATCGCCCCGGACGTGACGATGAGCACCTCCTTGCCCTCGCCCTTGAGGGCCTTCACCTGCTCGGCGATGGAGTCCATCATGTCCTTAGAGGCGGTCGGGCTGTCCTTCGTTATCGTCGTGGTCCCCACCTTGACGACGACCCTCTCCACTTCCCCAAGAAGCGTTTTCCTGTCCATCCCCCATCACCCTCCGTACCTCTCGTCGGTCCTCTGGTGCAGGAACCTCTTCGCGTCCTTCCCCACGTAGTCCTTTACGACCTGCCCGTTCCCGATGAGGACGTACTTGTATATCATCAGCCCCTCCATGCCCACGGGGCCCCTCGAATGAACCTTGTTCGTGCTTATCCCGACCTCGGCCCCCTTCCCGTACCTGAAGCCGTCGGAGAACCTCGTCGAGGCGTTCACGAAAACGTCGGCGGAGTCCACCCTCCTCACGAACTCCGACTGCCTGCCCCCGTCCCGGGTCACTATCGCATCGGTGTGGTGCGACCCGTGCCTGTTGATGAAGCCTATCGCCTCGTCGAGGCTGTCGACGACGGCTATGGAGATGACCATGTCGTTGTATTCGGCATCCCAGTCCTCGTCCTTGGCATCGACGATGGCGACATCCTTCGGGACGAATGCCTTCGCCCTCGCATCCACCCTCATCTCCACGCCGCTCTCTTTGAACAGCTTTGCCATCATCGGGAGGAACCCGCCCGCTATCTTCGAATTCACAAGCAACGTCTCGGCCGCGTTGCAGACCGCCGGGTACTGCACCTTCGAGTCCAGGGTCACCGCGAGGGCTATGTCCATGTCCGCCTCGTCGTCGACGTAGACGTGGCATATCCCCGCCGAGTGCCCCAGCACCGGTATCCTTGTGTTCTCCTGTATATATCTGACGAACTCGTTCGACCCCCTCGGTATCAGGAGGTCTATGTCCCCATGCATGCCGAGGATCGCGCCTATGTCCTCCCTGGTCTCCATCAGGACGAAAGCCCCCCTCGGGACGCCCGCCGAGTACGCCGCCTCGGTCAGCACGTCGAACAGAACCCTGTTGGAGTTGGAAGCCTCCGACCCGCCCTTGAAAGCCACGCCGTTGCCGCTCTTGAGGCAGAGGGACAGAATCTGCGGTACGACGTCCGGGCGGGACTCGAATATGACCCCCAGCATCCCGATCGGGCACTTGACCTGGTAGAGAGTGAGCCCCTCGTCCAGCTTGAGGGCGGACATCGTCTCCCCGACCGGGTCCTCAAGCCTCGTCACGTCCTCTATGCCCGCGACCATCCCGGAGATCTTCTCGTCGTCGACCTTGAGCCTCTTGACCAAGGACGCCGGCATCTCCCCCCTGCGAGACATCTCCTCTGCGGCGGACACGTCCTTCCTGTTCGCCTCCAGGATCCTCTCCCTGTTGCCGTCCAGGGCGGCGGCCATGGCCTTTAGGGCGTTGTTCTTGGTCCCTGTGTCCAGGGCCGCCAGGACAAGCGACGCTTCTCTTGCTTCTTTGATTCGGGAGGTCAGCTGGGCCATATCACTCAGAGGGGCTCTATGTTGTTCAGCTATTAAGAATTTTAACCATCATTCGGGCGCGGGTCAGTCATCCTCCCCCGTCCCCCCTGCGTCCCTCCTCTTCGACAGCCTCATCGACACGTCCGGGACTATCTCCGCCAGCCGGATTATTTCAGGGTCCGCCTTCCCTTTCAGGATGTCCCCTTTCAGCCTGACCGAGTTCACCATGAGGTACTCGCCCTGCAGCCCCTTCTCGTTGATCGCCTTTATGACCTCCGCCTTGTCCTCGGGGAGGACCGCCTTCCGGGTCTCCTTGACGGACAGTTTGTAATTAGAGCCGTACACGGCGGTGATCCCCCTCGCCCTTGCGAACTCGAGGAGGCTCGCCCTCAGCGCCTCCGACCTCGCGGCGATCCTCCCCTCGGCCTCTTTCAGATCGGACAGCTCGTCCACCAGCCTCGCCCCGTCGTCGTCCGCCCTGGTGGCTCCGCCCTCCGGCGACGACACGAAGAGGTGCGCGGTCTCCGGGCACACCCACCTGTACTCGCAGTATTTGCACAGCGCCCCGGGACTCGTCGGCCATTCCGTGCACGCCTCTATCTCGTCTATCTCCTCGACCGTCCTCTCCAAGAGGGAGTCCAGCTGCGCGTCGGTCCTGACGGAGCGTACGTCTGCGTCGAACTTGAGCATGTGCCAGACCAGGACGATCCTCTCCGCGTCGGGGAAGTTCTCCCTGACCCACAGGGCGTACATGGCGAGCTGCCTGTCCGCGTCCGCCTCTTTCTGGGTCATCATGTTGCTGTTCGTCTTGTAGTCGCACACGTAGTACTCGTTGCCCCTGCGGGCGAGCCTGTCCATGCGTATGTGGTAGGACCTCCCGCCGCCGATGTCGAGGCGGTCCTGGGTCTCCACCCCCAGGACCCTCTCCCCGTCGAAGGGCTTGAACCTTTCATAGTAGTCGGAGATGTACCTCTCGCCCATCGCCAGGTAGTTGTCCTGGGTGTAGTGTTCCTTGACGATCGTTATCTCGTCGGTGTAGTTTGACGCCCATTCCTTCCTGTAGAAGTCTATCAGCTCCTCCAGCGTGTCCGTCCTCATGTGGCCGAGGTCCCTGTACAGCCTCTCCAGCGTCCTGTGGACCATGTCCCCCAGGAACAGCTCCACCGACCTTGCCTCGGGGACGGCCACCTTGTCTATGTACCTGAGCTTGTACCTGTGCCTGCACTGCTCGAACGCCGACAGCCTGGAATGCGAATACGTCGTCATCGTCCTCCCCTCAGTCCACCACCACTTCGGTCCTGCTCCCCTTCTCGTCGTATGTGACGATTATCTTCTTGTTAAGCCTTTCCTTGAGGGACTCCACGTGCGAGACTATCCCCACGAGCGTGTCGTCGTCGGAGAGCTGCTCCAGGACACCTATCGCCTGGTCCAGGGACTCGGAGTCGAGGGACCCGAACCCCTCGTCGATGAACAAGGTGTCGATGTCCACGCCGGCCGATGTGGTCTGGATCATGTCGGAGAGGCCCAGCGCGAGGGACAGGGCCGCTTTGAACGACTCCCCTCCGGACAGGGATTTCACGGACCTCGTCTTCCCGCTGTGGTTGTCGAGGATCTCCAGGTCCAGGGACGTGTTGCTCCTCATGTCGTCCGCCTGCATCTTCCTGATCAGGACGAACCTGTTGTTGGTCATCATCCCAAGGCGCCTGGACGCCCTGCCGACGACCTCGTCGAAGTACACCCCCTGCACGTACTGCTCGAAGTTGACCTTCCCTGGCCCGACCCCCCGCTGCCCGTTGGCCGTCTCGGACAGCGCCTTCAGCTCGGCGGTGCGCCGCTCGGCGTCGCCCATCTCGGAGTACAGCTCCCTCAGCCTCGAGACGACCCTGTCGTTGTTGTTCTTCCTCGCCGACGCCGCGGACTTCTCATCGAGGAGGCGGGCCCTTTTGGCTTCGGCCTCCTTGTACCTCGCCTCGATGCCCGCAGCGTCCGGCCTCTCCTGCCCCTCCAGCTTGGAGGACAGGCTTTCGACCTTGGAGATCAGGATGTTGCGTTTTTCCTCGGATTCCCGCATCTTCCTCTTCTCTCCCTCCAGGGCCGCCCTGTCCATCAGGGAGCCGGTGAAGTCCGCCTCGTCTGCGAACCCCTGTTCCAGCATGGCCTTTTTGAGCTCGGCCTCCAGCTCGCCCCCCTTCTCCGACGCCTGGTCCAGCTCTTCTCTCGCGGCCTCGAGCTTCGCCTTGTCGGCGATCATCTCCCCGTTGAGGGCCTCCCACGCCCCCCGCGCGCGTTTCTCTGCCTCTTCTAGCATGTCCCTTTTGTTGGAGAGGGCCTGTTTTGCGCCTATGGCCTCCGACTCGGAGCCGTATGTTAGGCCGCCCGATATCAGCCGGATGCTCTCCTCCAGCGTCTGGACCGTGGCGGATTTCTCTGCGATGAGGGGGTCCATCTCCGAGATGGCGTCGCTGAGGCCGATCACGCGCAGGTCTATCTTCTCGAGCGCTTCGCTCCTTGAGTCGAACTCCCACACTATGCCCTCGAGCTCGAGGCGCCTCCTGTTGTCTTCGGATGCCTTCTTCTCTATGTTGGCTATGTTCTCCGAGACCGTTGCCAGGCACCTCCCCTCATCGGAGAAGTCCAACGGGGGGATGCTCAGCCTCGCCGCGTCCTTCGATATCCCCGCCTCCGTTTCGGCCAGCTGCCCCTCCGCCTTGGCTAGCTTCTCCCTCAACGCCGCGGCCTGGGCCTCCAGCCTCTCCTTCCCCGCCCTCATCTGCTTTATCTCCTCCTCCGTGGGGACGCCGTCGACGGCCGCCGCTTTGGAGGGGTGGTGGGTCGACCCGCACACCGGGCAGGGCATGCCTTCTTCCAAAGCCCCCGCGAGCACCCCCGCCCGGGACCTGTCGAGCGCCCCCTCTGCCTCGTCGAGGGCCCTGGACTCTTCCGCCCTCCTGTCCGAGAGGGCTTTCAGGTCCGCCCTCCCGTTGTCCGCCTCTGATCTCTTTTTGAAGTATGTCCTCAACGCCTCGAGGAGCGCCCTTGAGCCTTCCAGCTCATCGGCCGACTTATTACAGGCGGTTTTCGCGTCATGGAAGTCGTCCTTGCACCTGCGGCGGGGGGTTATGAACTCGATGTGCTCCCGTTTGCTGTTCGAGCCGTCGTCCCTCTCTTTGGCAAGGGCCGCCCTCTTCTCGCTCAGGGCCACGAGCTCCCTTCTCTCCGCTCCGGCCCTGCCGGTCTTTTCGGTTAGTTCGGCGTAGTTGGGGAGCACCGAATCGATGTCCGCCATCTCCCTGATGATCCCGGGCACCGCCAACGCCTCGGCCTTCTTTGCGGCCCATTCCTCCATGGCCCGTTCCAGCCTCGGCTCCAGCTCCCCGATCGCTCTGCGGATGGCGTCGATCTGCCCCTCCTTCTCCCTCATCTTCTTCTTAGCGTCCGTGGAGTTGTCGTATACGGGCTTGACGAAGTTCAGGGCCCTCTCGCTCCTCTCCAGCTTATGCCTGAGCTCTTCTGCCGCCCCTCTGCCCGCGTCGATGCCGGACAGCTCCGCGCTAAGCCTCCCCAGCTCCTCGAAGTCCCTGGCCAGGCCCTCGGCGTTGTTCTTCTCCCGGATGAGCGCGTCCCTCTCTTTCTCGGCCGACCTCAGCCCCTCCGACAGGGCTGACAATTTCGCCTCGTCCTCGCCCGCCATCCCCTCCAACGCCCCCAGCACGCCGTCCATGTCGTATATCCGGTCATAGTCGCCCTTCAGGCCCATGACTGCGGCGTAGTGCGCCGACCCCTCCTCGCACTCTATGTCGTTGACCTTCGCGAACACGTCGTTCTGAAGGCCCTTCAGCCCTGCGTTCGACTCGGCGAACCTCTCCTTGAGGTTAGCCTGTATCGCACGGTAGACCTGGGTCTGGAATATCTTCTGCAGGATGTCCGACCTGTCGCTGCTGTTGGAGTTCAGGAGCCTCACGAACTCGCCCTGCGCGAGCATCACCACCTGGGCCCACTGCCTGTGCTCCAGCCCGAGGATGGCCTCCACCTCCCTCGTGACCGCCGCGTCGCCGGTCACGGCCGTCCCGTCCGGGAGGGCTATGGATGCGTCCTTCGCCCTCGTGACCGACCCGGGCTTGCCGCCGGCTCTGGGGCGTTCGTACGCGGGGTTCCTCCTGACGGAGTACGTCTTGCCGCGGTGGATGAAGGTCAGCTCGACCTCCGTGTCGGCCTTCGGGTCGGCGAAGTGGCTCCTTATCGTGTCGGTGGACCTCCCGGAGCCGCTCGTCTTCCCGTACAGCGCGAACGTGATCGCGTCGAATATGGTGGTCTTCCCGGCGCCGGTGTTGCCTGTGATGAGGAACAGGCCCCTGTCCCCCAGTTTCCGGAAGTCTATCGCCTCCGTCCCGCCGTATGCCTGGAACCCTGTCATCTTGAGCGCCAGCGGTTTCATGCCGACCCCTCCTTCCTCGCCTCGTCCTCGGCTTCTGCGAGCGTCCTCTTCTGGAAGTCGCTCATGGGCGCCGGGTTCCTCTGGCTGTAGAACTCCCCGAACAGCTCCTGCGTCGTCATCCTCCTCATGGCCTCGGCGCCCGTCTCGTAAGAGTCCGGGTCGAAACAGTGCTCCTCCTCGAATATCAGCTCCATTATGTTGGGGTACGTGGCGCTGAGCTTCGCCTTGGCGTTCATGGGGCTCTCTGTGAGGATGACGTACATGTAGTCCTCCCTGTCCCCCTCCGCGACGACCGCCGGGGACGTCAGCTCGGCGATTGTGCCCTTTATCTTCCTCATGTCCCTCATGGGCCTCAGCGGGACCGCCCTCACGCCCACGTCCCCTTTGCCCTTCACGTCGACGATCGTCACCGTCTTCTCGTCCAGGGCCTCGGACATGGAGTACTTGAGCGGGGACCCGCTGTACCTCACGGTCGGCCTGACGACGGGCTGGGCGCGGTGGATGTGCCCCAGCGCGACATAGTCGAACGGCTCCAGGAGGTCGTAGGATATGCAGTCGATCCCTCCCACCTGGAACTTGGACTTCTCCGACTCCGTCGTGCTCAGGCTTATGCCGTTCCCGGTAACGAACTGATGGGCTATGAGGACGTTCCTCTCGCCCGGCTCCACGCCCGAGGCGGCTATCGTGTGCATCAGCGCCTCGTCCGGCGTCCTGATCTCCTCTTCCGGGAAGAACGGCCTGACCATCGATGGCTTGATGAAGGGGAGCATGAACAGGTTCAGCTTCCCATGCTCGTCGCTCAGCACTACCCTCTCCAGCGACCCCGAGTAGGCGTCGGAGATGTACAGGTTCTGCTTTTGGAGTATCTTATTGCCGAAGGACAGCCTCTCTGCGGAGTCGTGGTTCCCCGCCGTCATGTACACGGGGCAGATGCCGGACGCCCTCGTTACGAGATCGTCCAACACCCTGACCGCGCTCTCCCTCGGCGTGCCCGCGTCGTACACGTCGCCCGCCAGTATGATGCCGTCGACTTTCTCCCTTTTGGCGATATCCAGGATCTGTCCGATGATGTGCTCCTGGTCGGGGAGCATGCTGTGCCCGTGCACCTCTACGCCTATGTGGAGGTCGGATGTGTGGAGGAACCTCATTGTGCTCCCTCCCCCAGATGCTCTCTCCCTTCATATATCATGCCTGCGCCCCCTTGAGATCGATGACGAGCATGTTCTCCCTGACCGTGGCCCTCAGCTCCCCCCTTTCCTTGAAAGGCAGGAACCTCTCGAGGCCCGGCAGGCTCAGCACCCCGCTGTTGCATGCCACCTTCCCCCTTTCGCTCTCCTTGACGGTCAAGACCCCGCCGTCCGCGCTGACCGCCACGTCGTACCTCCCCGCCCTGAAGCGGCCGGAGTATATCTCGTCGGCACCCGTGTGCAGCACGGCGTCGCCGAAGATGCCGTCGTTCCTGGGCCGGGGGGCGCCCTCGGCGCCCGCATTCCCCGCCAGCCTCCGCTCGTATATGGCGACGAGCGACTCCATGATCTCCATCTTGAGCCTGAGCTCCCTCTCCGCCATGTCCGCGCCGTCCCGCCCCGCGGCGACCGCTGGCGGCTCCGGCTGAGGGGCCGTGCGGCCCCTCTCGGCCAGCTCCGCCCTCAGACCCTCGATGATGGCGTCCCTGCGGCTCACCTCGCCCTTCAGCGTGCGGGCCTCCTCGTCCGACGCCCTTGCGCCGCCCGCCTCCTCCAGCATTGAGATGGTCGCGTCCCTGCGGCGGATCTCCGACTTCAGCCTCTCGATCTCCTCCCTCGACCTTTCCGCGTCGGCCTCGGCGTCCCTCTTGGTCTCCCGGCTGTCCTTCTTCAGCCCCGCGATCTCCTTCTTGAGGGCGTCTATGTCCCTCTCCTTCTGCTCGACCTCTGTGACCCTCTTCTTGAGGTCCGCCGCGATCGCCCGCTCGCCCTTCAGATCGCGCTCCAGGTTCCAGTTGTCGTTGCTGAGCCTGTTGGCGTTGTCCTCCACGCTCCTCAGCCTCGTGAGCTCCTCCTTGAGCTCGGAGATCTCCCTCCTCGAGGCCTCCGCCGCCTTGGCCTTGCGGGCGGCATCCGAGACCTTCGCCTCCAGGTCCGTTATCCTGGCGTCCTTGGCCCCGAGCTCGTCCCTCCATATCCTAGCCTTCTCCTCGAACCTGTTGACGCCGTCCGTGACACCCGCACACAGCTTGATCTCCTCGGCCTTCTCGGAGAGCTCCTTCCTCAGTGCCTTTACCTCCTCGTCCAGCCTCGACACGGCCTCCTGCCCGAGCGCGGACACGACCATGTCCCTCTTCGTCTCCCACAGGCTGTCCGCCATCACCCTGACCCATTTCTGGTTGAGCCCCATGAAGAACTCCCCGTCCAGCTCAGTGATCGGCGTGGCGTACGCGCAGCCGTCCTTCTCGTGATTGGAGAGCATGCACATCCAGACCCCGTCCTTGCCGACCGCGTCCCCGCAGCCCTCCCGGATGTACACCTTCCTCCCCCCATATGACGACGACATCACGCCCTTGTCGTTCTTCGAGAACTTGAGGGGCACGTACGTGTCGCCCTCCCCGGCGTCGACGGGCCTCTTCGCCCTGCCGCCGGCCGCCGCCACCCTCTCACGCATCGCCCATCACCTTCCCCATCTCGGGCGCGGCGCCCTTCGGCTCGGGATCCCTGTACTCCGAGGTGAACCTCACCATCGGGATGACGTCCAGCGAGTGGCAGCAGTCGCCGCTCCTCCTCAGCGCTGAGCTCATGCACTTGTCGAACCCCGCCACCTCCGCCTTCTTCCCCTCGGAATGGAGGCGCTCCACCACGGGGCGGAAGTCGCGGTCGCCCGACACGATTATCGCCGTGTCGTAGTGGTCCTTGATCGCGTGCGAGAGGATCTCGCAGGCCATGTCCACGTCCACCTCCTTCTGGATCCCGTCCTCATGCTCGATCACGTCGCGGATCAGGACCCTGAAGCCGCACCTCCGTAGGGCGTCGTGGAGCCTCGCGCCCCTCTCCCCTCCGGCGCCGTCGAACACGTAAGCCCCGGCGAAGTGCCTGTTGCCCACGAGCGCTTGCACCATCGCCCAATAGTCCAGCTCCGCGGACATCCCCGTCGTGTCGTACTGGGAGTTCGCCACGTTCCTGTGGTCTATGAAGACCATCACCCTGTCTGTTTCCTGGTTCTTTATCATCTTTTGTCTCCTGCGGATACCCCGCAATCATAGAGATGCGTCCAAAATTTATTACTTTATTTTTGTAATATATGAAAGGTGGGAAATTAACGAAATAATATAAATAAAGAAATGCTTTCTCCGTACCGGTCGATGCCGATTGACGTCAGGGCGCAAGGAGAGGGTGATGGTCGCCTGCGTGACCTTCGAGACCGTGAAGGTCACCGACCCCGCGAAGTATTACGAGGCGACGAGGGTCCATATCGTCCACAGCGCGGACGAGCGGGACCGCGGCTCGGTTTACTGGGAGTTCTACGACCGGGTGTGCGACGTCCTCAGGGAAGGGCGGGGGGACATAGAGATCGTCGACCACAACGAGAGGAGCGTCAGCGACTTCTCCCTCATGCTCAGGACTGTGCTGGGCATAATCGAGGGCGAACGGGGACGGGACCCCGACTGCGACATCTACGTGAACATCTCGGCCGGGAGCGCGGAGTACTCCGCTGCCGCCGCCATAGCCTCGATGATGGATCCCCCGACGGTGCTGTTCTCCGTCCCGAGCGCGGCGTACAAGGTCCAAGGGGACAGGGTGAAGGAATACTTCTACAGCGAAGAGGGGAGGCCGGTCGGCCTCACGTCCGCCACGAAGGAGCCCAAACGGCTGGCTAGCTACTGCATCCAGAAGCCTGACAGGGACCTCGTCTGCGGCCTCAGGGTGCTATCCGCCAGGATCGAGAACAAGAGGCCCGTCAAGGGCCCGGACATGATACACGCCCTGAAGGAGAACGGCCTCTGGTACAAGGAGGAGGACTTCGGCGGGGCGGACCCCGCCTCGAGGCGGCAGGGCGAGGCGGTCTATTACTACAGGTCGTTCGTCGAGAAGTGGCTGAGGGAGGGGTGGGTCGCGAAGGACGAGTCCAGGAAGAGGTACGTGCTGACCCCCCTCGGGCAGAACACTGTCGACACGTTCCACCAGCCGCCGGAAGGCTCCGACACCGGGAGGTACCTTGTGCTTAGGCCGAGGGACCGGTGACCCGGCGCCGCCTCAAAGGTAATGAACGTGACGGGACATTGACCCCGCATGGAAGAACACAGCGAGAGCGCGGACGGACTCTTCGAGCAGGGGATGGCGCACTTCATGGGGAAGAGAGTCCCGAGGGACGACGAGGCGGCGGCGGGGCTGTTCCGCCTCGCCGCCGACAAGGGGCATGCGGGGGCGCAGTGCATGCTCGGCACTATGTACGGTGCGGGCTTGGGCGTGCCGAAGAGCTACAAGAAGGCCGCGGGGCTCCTCCGCCTGTCCGCCAAGCAGGGGGACGCGGATGCGCAGCACCGCCTCGGCCTGCTCTACCTCGACGGGCTAGGCGTCCCCCAGAGCTTTGCCGATGCGCGGAAATGGTTCTTGCTGTCCGCCGGGCAGGGGCACGCCGGGGCGCAGTACAACCTCGGGATGATATACTTCAACGCGCTGGGCGTGCGCCTGGATCAGAAGGAGTCTGCGAAGTGGCACAGGCTCGCCGCCGAGCAGGGCCACGAGATATCCCAGTGCAACCTCGGCCTGGCGTACCGCAAGGGGGAGGGCGTGCCGAAGGACTACGGGGAGGCGCTGAGGTGGCTCACGCTCTCCGCCGAGCAGGGGTTCGCGTCGGCCCAGTGCAACCTCGGCACGATGTACCACGCCGGGGAGGGCACGCCGCAGGACTACAGGGAGGCGGAGAGGCTGTTCCGTCTATCCGCCGAGCAGGGCAACGTGTTCGCCCAGGTCAACCTCGGCCTCATGTACTGCGATGGGATGGGCGTGCCGGAGGACCACGGGGAGGCGGCGAGGTGGTACCGCCTCGCCGCCGAGGGCGGGATGAGGGAGGCACAGGTGTCCCTCGGGCACATGTACATCAAGGGGGACGGCGTGCCGCAGGACTACGTTGAGGCGGAGAAGTGGCTCAGGCTCGCCCTGAAAGGGAACAACGACAAGGCGGCGCAGGATCTGCTCGCCATGCTGAGGGCCCTGAACGGCGTCAGCCACCCAAAAAGGAGCAGAAGATAAAGCCGCCGCCCCTTCGCCCTTTCTCCCGGCCATGCCAGGGGACACGCCGCACGTGCCATTTTCAGGAGCCGTCTTCGGGGTAAGTCGTTTTGAACCGTAAGGGGGAGGAAGAAGGTTACCCTTACGGTTCGGAGTGATCTACCTTGGATGGAAGTATCATCCATCAATATGGATGGCATCGTATATAAACAATCGCACACCCCGTCGCATATGAGGGGAGGTGGGCCCGGCCGGATTTGAACCGGCGACCTCCGCCTTGTAAGGGCGACGTCATAACCCCTAGACCACGAGCCCGGTGCGCCACCATCACTGAAGGATTATTAAAAACTGTCCATTTGGCGACAGAACGGGCGATTCGCGCCGTTTTATGCGCTGCGGCACGCCCCTCGCCGCCGCAACAACAATATACTATCAGAATCCATGCCTATCCTGCCACCCTAACCGCCGTCCTGGGTGGCCGCCCTAGCCCGCTATACGCCGGCTACGGGCGTTATGTTCCTATTTGTACCCGTTCCAGCCGTCCCCTGCGCATTCTGCGGATGGCGGGGCACTCGGCGAAAAAAATATAACCCCCCCGTCGATATGGCGGTCAAGCGATTGTAGTCTAGTGGTTAGGACCGGAGCTTCCCAAGCTTCTAACCCGGGTTCGAATCCCGGCAATCGCACCTCCCTTCACGCCCGGCCGTGCCGTTTTCCTATGGATTGCCAATGATTTCAACAGGGGCCCGCCGTCCACGGCCGCCCGCCCGTTATAAGGTATATATCATCCCATGCGTTCATGCCGTTGATACCATGCTCGAGATAGACAGCTCCAGGGGAGAGGGCGGCGGGCAGATGGTCCGGACGTCCGTGGCGCTATCGGCGATCACTGGGATGCCGACCAGGCTGACGAGGATAAGGGAGAACCGCCCCACCAACGGCCTCTCCAAGCAGCACACCACCGCGATCGGCGCGGTGGCGTCGATGACCGGGTCGAGGGTCGAGGGGAACACGATCGGCT